>JADGNW010000406.1 GCA_017883315.1 Blastocatellia bacterium
GGATTTGATGAATGCGTCGCAACGAGTGAAAAGCTCGCTGACATATTCGGCAGGAACAACGTCTACGCCGAGCTTCAACGCCACTTCAATCGTGAAGAAGAGTCGCGCAACCAGGCAGTGGTTGAAGTAGCTCGACGAGCAGGCTTGCCGCTTCTTGCCACCAACGGCGTTTGTTATGCCAGCGCCGCGCGTCGTCAGCTTGCCGATGTGCTCACTTGCATTCGCAACCACGTGCAACTTGAAACTGCCGGGCAATTGCTAGCCAGGAACTCCGAACGATTTCTGAAGCCGGCTTCCGCAATGTTGAAGCTGTTTGCGGACTTGCCCGAAGCGATCGCCAACACGGTTGAGCTTTCATCTAGGCTTGGGCGGTTCACGATGCAGGATCTGGGCTACCAGTTCCCGAAGTATCCCGTTCCCGACGGCGAGACGATGGACTCATTCCTTCGCAAGCGCACCTACGAGGGCGCGCGATGGCGCTACAACGGCGCGAACGGAATGCCTTCTTACGAACGCGCGATCAAGCAGATCGATCGCGAGTTGGCGTTGATCGAGAAGCTCCACCTCGCGGGTTACTTTCTGATCGTCTGGGACATCATCAACTTTTGCCGCGATCAGAACATTCTCGTTCAAGGTCGCGGCTCGGCTGCGAACAGCGCGGTGTGTTACTCGCTTGGAATAACCGCCGTCGATCCCGTCGGCATGGAATTATTGTTCGAGCGCTTTCTATCAGAAGAGCGCGGCGAGTGGCCGGACATCGATCTCGATTTGCCGAGCGGCGATCAGCGTGAGCGTGTGATTCAATACGTTTATCAGCGCTACGGCACGCGCGGCGCTGCGATGACCGCGAACGTAATTACTTATCGCGGGCGTTCGGCGGCGCGTGAAGTGGGCAAGGCGCTGAGCTTCGATGAAGAGACGATAACTCGTCTGTCGGGTCTGGTGAGAACCTGGGAGTGGCAAGATCCGAAAGACACAACCGAGCGACAGTTCCAGGACGCCGGACTCGATCTGCTTAATCCGCGCATCAAGAAATTTTTCGAGCTGTACAGTGCTGCCCAGGACCTGCCGCGCCATCTTGGTCAGCACTCGGGCGGGATGGTGATCTGCCAGGGGCAGCTCGATTCGGTTGTTCCGCTCGAACCGGCATCGATGCCCGGCCGCGTAGTCGTTCAGTGGGACAAGGAAGATTGCGCCGATATGGGCATCATCAAAGTCGATCTGCTCGGCCTCGGGATGATGGCCGCGATTGAAGAATGCCTGACGTTGATTCGAGATCATTACAATGAAGAAGTCGACCTGGCGCATCTTCCTCAGGACGATTCGGCTGTGTACGACGCGCTGTGTAAGGCAGACACAATCGGGCTGTTTCAGATCGAGAGCCGCGCGCAGATGTCTTGTCTCCCGCGGTTGCGGCCTCAGAAGTTTTACGACATCGTCGTGCAAGTGGCCATCATTCGGCCCGGTCCCATTGTAGGGAACATGGTTCATCCTTATCTAAATCGCCGGCTCGGCCGCGAAGAAGCTACGTGTTTGCACCCGTCGCTCGAGCCGGTACTCAGGCGCACGCTCGGAGTGCCGCTGTTTCAAGAGCAGTTGCTGCGCATCGCGATGATCTGCTCGAACTTCACCGGCGGTGAAGCCGAAGAGCTGCGCCGCGCGATGGGTTTCAAGCGATCGGAAGCGCGAATGCGTGAGATCGAAATCAAGCTGCGCCGCGGGATGGAACAAAACGGCATCACCGGCGAAACTCAAGACAAGATCGTTCAGGCGATCACTTCATTCGCGCTGTATGGCTTTCCCGAATCTCACGCCGCAAGCTTCGCGTTGATCGCATACGCCAGCGCCTATTTGAAGTGTCATTATCTTGCGGCGTTCACTGCGGCGCTGCTGAACAATCAGCCGATGGGTTTCTATCATCCGGCTACGATAATCAAGGACGCCCAGCGACATGGATTGAAGATCAATCCCATCGACGTGACGCGTTCGGATTGGTTGTGCACGCTAGAGGGGGTTGGGAGTTGGGAGTTGGGGGTTGGTGCGAGAGATGAAGAGTCGCGTGATCAACCACCTTTGGTTCATGAATCCCGAATGACGTACTCAACCAACAACCAACAACCACCAATCCCTAACCCCCAACCCCCAACCCCCACCATGCGGCTGGGCCTTCGATACGTCAAAGGGTTTCGCGAAGAAACCGCGCGCGCGATTGTGCTTGAGCGCGCGAGGCGGCCTTTCGCAGACATCGACGACCTCCACAATCGCGTGCCCGAGCTTCGCAAAGATGAAATGAGAAAACTTGCGGCAGTCGGCGCGCTGAACTTTATCAGAGGTCAGAAGTCAGAGGTCAGAGATCAAAGGTCAGAGATCAGAGATCAGAAGTCAGAGGTCAGAAGTCAGAGCGAAATCCGTGATCCTCAATCCTCAACCCTCGATCCTCAACCCCTTCACCGTCGCAGCGCGCTGTGGCAAGTCGAACGCGCGGCGCGTGAGGTCGGACCTTTGCTAAAAGAACAGAAAGATCCGATTGCTGATTCGCCGCTGCCGGCGATGACTATCGAAGAGCGAGTGAACGCGGACTTTCGCGGGACGGGAGTAACGATCGGCCGGCACCCGATGGCTTATCGGCGTGAGGAATTGAACAAGCTCGGCATCAAGCGCGCGATCGATCTTCGCGAGATACGTAATGGTACGTGGGTGCGCGTTGCTGGTTGGGTGATCGTCCGCCAGAGGCCGGGCACAGCAAAAGGCTTTTTGTTTTTGAGCATGGAAGACGAGACCGGCATCGCAAACATAATCGTGACTCCTGACATCTTCGATCGCAATCGTTCGGTGCTCGTGAGCCAGCCGTTGCTGCTTATCGAAGGGCCGTTGCAAAATCAAGACAACGTGATTCACGTCAGAGCGCGCCGCATCGAGCCGTTGTCGTATGCGATGACGGCCGCCGCTTCGCATGATTTTCATTGATCTTGCTCGGAGCTCAGCCGCAGCTGTTCGATTCACAAACGTCACCGCGTGGGATATATTGCTGCTTTGGAAAGAACGATCGAGGCAAAGAAAAACTTGGCTTCTCCTTCTCACAAAAAGATTAGGACTACAAGGCTGCCATCTCGACTCCGCGCGCTGTTCTGGGATTACAAGTTCGAAGATATGGCCTGGGAGACCGATCACGATTTGATCGTGGACCGAGTGCTGACAACCGGGGACTGGGAGAGTGTGAAGTGGCTGCGGTCGCGATTGGGAGACGAGGGCCTCAGAGAATGGATAACGAGCCATCATCGAAAACTTAGTCCGCGACAGCTCCGATTCTGGGAAATCATTTTAGCGCTACCGCACAAGCGTGTGAGCGAATGGCTCTCAAACAGATCGCAAGACATGTGGGAAAAGAGAATGGCGCGATGACGGTTTATCTAGAGGCGCTTGCCCCGGCTCAAAAAAAGACGCTCGCGCAAGTTGCATCACTCGCCACGCGACGTGGGTTTTATCTCGGTGGCGGAACCGCGATTGCGCTTTATCTTGGGCACCGGCGTTCAATAGATTTGACTGGTTTATTCAAAAGCCGCTCGGCGATCCCATGCTGTTGGCGCAGTACATTCGGAGTCAGGGCACGGACTTTACGACAAGCAAAGTGGAGGCGGGTACGCTTCACGGGTTAGTGTCCGGAGTGAGGTTCAGTTTCCTGGAATACCCGTACCCTTTGCTCAGCCCATCGGTGAAGCTCGAGGATTTCGATTGCTCAGTCGCATCGCTTGATGACCTCGCTTGTATGAAGCTTTCTGCTCTTTCTCAACGCGGCTCAAAGAAGGACTTCGTTGACATCTATGCTCTGGCGTTGAAACACAGGCCCCTGCCCGACATTCTGACTTTGTATAAGCGAAAGTACGGTATCGCGGACATGTCGCAGGTCCTGTACAGTCTCGCTTACTTTGACGATGCCGACAAAGAGCGAATGCCAAGGATGCTGTGGAAGACGAACTGGAAGACTATCAAGACGGCGATCAGGAATTGGCTTGGCGCGTTACCTCGATGACATCCCGCTGAGTCGTGCTCGGACCCTCCAAAGAGGTGTTTGATTCAGGGGAAACCGTGTCATACAATCATGGCATCTCGGTAATACGAAGGGTGCTCGACAATGAATACCATATCGCTAAAGCTGCCCAAAGCACTCAATGCAAAGCTCGCCGTGACTGCAAAACGCCGCGGAGCGAGCAAGTCGGCAATCGTACGTGAAGCGATAGAGGACTATTTCGCACGAAACGGGACTGCGCCTTCATTGTCGGTTGCCGAACTCGCCAAGGAGCTAATAGGCTGTGTCGATGGTGGGCCACCCGACCTTTCCTATAACAAAAAACACATGAAGGGATTCGGTAAGTGAAACGCGTCGTCTTGTTGGACACGGGTCCGCTCGTCGCCTTTCTTCACCGACGAGATCAATATCATCAGTGGGCTGTAGAACAGTTCGGTCGAATCGATCCGCCGATGTACACGTGCGAGCCCGTACTCACGGAGGCTTGCTACCTTCTGGCGGCCTTGCCGGGAGGCAGTGAGTCCGTCCTCAGAATGTTGGAGATTGGAGCGGTGAGGATACCCCTTCACTTAGAGGCCGAATTGACGCAGATCAAAACGCTAATGACTCGTTACCGCAATGTCCCTATGTCGCTTGCTGACGCGTGCCTGGTTAGGATGAGCGAACTGAACGCTGAAGGAGTTGTATTAACGCTCGACTCGGACTTTGTGATCTATAGAAGACACGGTCGCCACATTGTTCCAGTGATCATGCCTAAGGAATCCGCGTCACGGTGAATACATGACAGCTCAAATCGACATCGACCGCGTGGCTGCCCGCATCGCCGATCTGCGGCAGAAGCTCGAATATCATAATTACCTCTACTACGTTAAAGACTCGCCCGAGATTTCGGACGCCGAGTACGATCGCATGTTTCGCGAGCTGCTCGAACTCGAGA
>JADGNW010000407.1 GCA_017883315.1 Blastocatellia bacterium
CTGATAAGCGAAATGTTCCGAAGTGCTAGAGTGAGAGGCGGGCTGATCGCGCTGAGTTCCGCTTGGATGATGCCGTAGGCAGACAGCGGACCGACTTCATCCACTAGAGGTGTAGCGATTACCAGACGCCATTCCTCCGACTCGGGAAAATACCACCAGAAAGCGGCTCGTACTCGCACGTCGGGACGACCCACCAATGCTGCCTGATGCTTACCCCAGGAAAGCGCGACCCCTGCCTCCTTACCAGCCAGGCGTTCGAGAAGTCGCCTTCCTTCCATTAAGTCCTGATCTACCAATAACGTCTTAACCACCTGAGTACCCCATGCCTGCTATCAGTTATCGCAGTTAAGAGATCGCGCGCCTGTTGCTCGCTAACCGTGATGTACCGGCTTTCTTCCGTCCATTCTTTGACCACGCCCCAACGCAACCCGAACTTTGGATCACTCTTGCTCTCAGCATCAAGCGACGCAGACAGACCGGCCCTGTCTACCAAACGGGTGAGTTGGTGAGTCCAACTCGCGTTCACCTTGTTCTTGTCCGGGAAGTCGTGCCGCTTTGTCTCCTTCGCAATGCAAGCTTTCAACGCACATTCTACTACGTAGCCGGCTAGGTAGTAAGCACCCGCGTGGTGACCGCTATCCAACAAAGACTTCGCCTCCCTAAGCCGAGTGCGCGCAAGTCCTCTCAAGTCATTTCTATTCATCCTATCTCGCTAGTTCATAGAGCGACTTCAGTACTTCGGCACGGTCGGATCAACATCATCCGACCAACGCAATATCCCGCCAACCAGGTTCTTCACCTTTCGATATCCTGCCTGCTTCATCAATTCGACTACTTGTCCACTGCGCACTCCGCTGCGACAGTGCACGACGATTTCATCTGCGGAAGACAACTCGTGCAAGCGCTCTGGCACCGTGGCCTTGGGAATCAGCTTCGAGCCCGGTATGCGGCATATTGCATACTCTTCAGGTTCGCGAACGTCGACCAAAACAAACTCGTCGCCGCGATCCATCTTGGCTTTAAGCTCTACAGGCGTGATCTCGAAGTCCGCGCCGACGTCGACCTGCGGCTGATGAGTCACACCGCAGAACTCGTCATAGTCGATAAGCTGATGAATAGTTGGATTGTCGCCGCAGATCGGGCACTCGGGATTCTTTCTCAGCTTCAGCTCGCGAAACTTCATCTTCAACGCGTCGAACAGCATCAACCGCCCGATCAGCGAATCGCCTTTGCCGAGGATCAGCTTTACCGTTTCGATGGCTTGAATGACGCCGATTATGCCGGGCAATACTCCGAGCACACCGCCTTCCGCGCAACTCGGCACAAGTCCGGGTGGAGGTGGCTCGGGATACAAGCAGCGATAGCAGGGGCCTTCCTTCGCGTAGAAGACCGTCGCCTGTCCCTCGAACCTGAAGATCGAGCCGTACACATTCGGCTTGCCCATCAGAACGCATGCATCGTTGACCAGATATCGCGTCGGGAAATTGTCGGTGCCATCGACGATGATGTCGTAGTCGGCGAATAGATCCAGCGCGTTCTCCGACGTAAGCGCGACTTCATACGTGTCGACTCGAACGTATGGATTGATCTCCGCGATGCGCTCCTTCGCTGAGTCGAGCTTCGAGCGGCCCACGTTTGCGGTAGAGTGAATGATTTGCCGCTGCAGATTTGTAAAGTCGACTACATCGAAATCGACAATGCCGAGCCTTCCCACTCCCGCCGCCGCCAGATACAACGCCAGCGGTGAGCCTAAACCTCCTGCGCCGATGCAGAGCACCTTGGCGGCCTTGAGTTTCTTCTGACCTTCCAACGCGACTTCGGGCATTATCAAGTGACGGCTGTACCGAAGAATCTCATCGCGATCGAGTTCAACCGCGCTTGCCGTGTCCTCATCAATCACCGCGACACCGCCGGCAATCGACGGCACGATGCTCAAGACGTCGCCATCCTGGAGCGGCGTTGCGTTCTTCTCCGCGTAGCGGATGTCCTCATCGTTGACGTAGATATTCACGAAGTGACGCAGCGCGCCCTCGTCGTTATAGAGGTGCTTCTTCAGATCGGTATATTTGCTGGTCAGCGCGTCGAGCGCCTCGCCGACAGTGCTGGCCTCAACCGTTACCGAGTCGCGGCCGCCGGCATAGTTGCGCAGCGCGGTCGGGATAAGAATGTTCACAGCCATAGGTTTCTCCTTCGAATTCTCGGCTATCTTGACGCAAGTTTGATTGTAGAGTCGAGACGCGGAAAAGCAAACTGGGTTGAGGGTGGACGTTCAGAGTTCAACCTTCAGGTCGCTGTCTCGAACACCGCAAGCTAAAGCTCGAACTCTGAACCTCCAGATGCAGACTCTTGCCCGCGTCAAGTTTCTTATGTTAGTTTGAAATTACCTGAAAATTTTTTGCTTCGGGAGTCAAGTAGATGGACAAACCCATACAACAACAAAACACAATACAAGACAGCTTTCTCAACAGTGCCCGGAAAGAGCGCAGCAGCGTCACGATTTACCTCATGAGCGGAGTCAAGCTCACGGGAAGAATCAAGAGCTTTGACAAGTACTCGGTGATTCTGGAAGCCGGATCGCAGGAGCAACTGATCTTCAAGCACGCTATTTCCACCGTATCGTTGCCGCGCGCAGGCGGCCGCGATTTTCATTACAGCCGGCCGATGACTTCTGATCGCGAACAGAACCCGGCTGAGCAGGCGGCTCCGCCTCAGGCCACTTCGGCGGTAGCTCAGGAAAAGTCTTGAGGCATTGCCCGCGAAACACCACTTCCTTCACATCTCGGGCTGCCTCTTGGCAGCCCAAGTAGTTTGGAAACACGGTAACGCAAACCCTAATCCAATGCGCGGTTTGTTCATCACTCTTGAAGGCATAGACGGTAGCGGTAAGAGCACGCAGCGCGACTTGCTCGCCCAGGAACTCCGACGCCGGGGGCTCGACGTTGTAGTCACGCGCGAGCCCGGCGGCACCGCGATCGGCGAAGGCATACGCCAGTTGATGGTGTCGGATGCTACTGCGCACATCGCCCCGGCTGCCGAACTGCTGCTCTATGTCGCGGCGCGCGCGCATCACGTCGCCGAGCTGATAAGTCCCGCGCTTGAAATGGGTCGCATCGTGATCTCGGATCGCTACACTGATTCGACCGTTGCGTTTCAAGGTTACGGGCGCGGTCTCGATCTGATGATGATTGAAGATCTCAACGATTTCGCAACCGATGGGTTGAAACCGGACCTCACGATTGTTTTTGATCTTGACCCCGAGAAAGCGCGAACGCGACAAGGTTCGCGTCCAATTGGCGGATTGCTGGGCGCGTTTGACGAACAAAACTCCGAGTTTCACCAGCGGATGCGAGAAGGTTATCAAAAGATGGCCGAGCAGGAGCCCTCGCGCATTCGCGTAGTTGACGCAAGCGGCGCCGTTGAGGATACGCATTCAAGAGTATTGGCGCTCGTGCTGCCGATGCTTGATTCAAACAGGGATGGACAGTAGGAACAGGATAGAAGAGAGACGATTGTTCGGTCTAATCAAACGAACGGACCGCCCTTGATCCAGTTATTACCCGTTCATCTTGCCCATCCTTTTGAGATTCCATGCTAGATGACGAACTTGTAATCGAAACACCAGAGCGGGTCGAGCTTCATTACGTGCTCGCCAACGTCGGAAATCGCTTTCTCGCCGCCGCCATCGATCATCTAATCCAGGCTTCTGCAATCGTCATAGTATTAGTTATCGCCGGAGCTTTCAGTGATTGGCGATTGTTTAGCTCGATGGGCGTGTGGGCGGCGGCGCTGACTGTGCTCGCGATATTCGCGATTTACTGGGGCTACTTCGTCGCGTTTGAAACTCTTTGGAGCGGGCAGACTCCCGGCAAGCGAATCATGCGATTGAGAGTCGTGCGCGAAGACGGCCGGCCGGTTAGGTTCTTCGAAGTGTTTGTCAGAAACTTGCTGCGCGTAGCGATCGATTTTCAACCGTTGCCTTCTTATGCGATCGGCGTAGTCTCGATCATCTTCAGCGCAAGGTCAAAGCGGGTGGGCGATTTTGTAGCCGGAACAGTCGTGGTGAAAGAACGCGCCACCGAAGCGCCATCGCTCGACGAGATCATCAAGGTTTCCGAGATCGAACAGCATCGCCTCGAACGCGCCGCCCCTGCGCCGTTCATTGCCGATACTCGCCAACTAAGTGAGCAGGAATTGCGCGCCGTTCAAACCTTCCTGAAGCGAAGGTTTGAGTTGACGGCGCCGAATCGCATGGCGCTTGCGATGCGCATCGCTCAGCCCATATCTTTGAAGCTCGGGATTCCCGCTGAAACGCTTTCGCCGGAAGCACTGCTTGAAGAGGTTGAACGCCAACACCAAGCACAATCACGATATTTCGATTGAGGTCTGAATCAGTGCGGAATAGCGCCTGAAAACAGATACGCATAAGCCATCACGATCAAGCCTACTATCGAAGCAAGCGCGATCGAGTGCCACAACACGAACCTGAAGATTGCGCCTTCGTTGCCAACCTGATTAGTCGCCGCGGTCGCTACGACGATCGATTGCGCGTCCACCATCTTGCCCATCACTCCGCCAGCGCTGTTAGCCGCGCACATCAGCACCGGACTGAGATTGAGCTGCTGGGCGGTGATTCGTTGCAAGCCGCCAAACAACGCGTTGGAAGAAGTGTCGCTCCCCGTGAGCGCCACGCCGAGCCAACCCAAAAACGTGCCGAAGAACGGGAACAACCATCCAGTCCGCGTGAACGCCAGCCCAAGCACTGCGTCCATTCCGGAATAGCGGGTAACAAATCCAATCCCCAGCATGAACGAGATTGCCAACACAGCGAATCTCATTCGAAACATCGTGCGCCCGAAGATTCTGATTAGTTCGGCGGGGGAGACTCGAAGCAACAGCCCGGAAAGGATCGCAGCGAGGAAGCACGCCGAGCCGGTTGCCGCAAGCCAGTTGAAATCGAACTTCGCTTTTTCGGGTTCGGGTTGGGAGACGACCGGGGCCGCTCGAGTCACCGCCAGGTGCAACGCGGGTACGTCCCAGCCGCCGCGCTTGAATGCCGGAGTCACCTGATTGAGCGCAGTCTTTATCGATGGTAGTCCCCACAACAAAACAAAAAGCGTGAGCACTGCGAAAGGCATCCATGCTCGCGCAATGCGGGTTCGCGCAATTTGGATTGACCTGTGCTCATTGACTCCGATTGCGCTTTCGGAATCGGGAGTCACGGCTTGAGCTTCAGGCGCTGGATCGTCCTTGAAGCGCCAAATCGCCCGCGGCTGCCAGAAGCGGAGAAAGGTCACCGTTGCAATCAGCGATATCAGGCCGCCGGCGATATCAACCAGATTGCTGTCGATGAAGTTCGACCACACAAACTGAGTTACAGCGAATGAGACTCCGACAACGAGAATCGCCGGGAGGACTTCGAAGGTCTCGCGCCAGCCGACCATCGCGCGCACCAGCCAGAAGGGGACGATGATCGCCGTTATTGGAAGGATGCGGCCGATCATCGAATTCAAGTCCGATTCGGGAAGCCCGGAAACCGCGGCAAGAGTGTGCACCGGAGTTCCGATTGCTCCCCATGCGACTGGAGCGGTGTTCGCTATCAAATTGAGCGCGGCGGCATGAAAAGGCTTGAAGCCGAGCCCAATCATAAACGCGCCGGCTATGGCGACCGGCGCGCCGAACCCTGCCGCGCCTTCGATGATTGCGCCAAAGCAGAACGCGACCAGCAATACTTGCAGCCGGCGATCGGGTGTGATCGAAGCCACCGACTGCTTCATTATCTCAAACTGGCCGGTGCAAACCGATATGTCGTAGAGGAAGACCGCGGCAACGACGATCCACGCGATCTTCAATAAACCAAAGCTTGCGCCGTACAGCAGGCTCGTAGTCGAAAGCGACCACGGCATGTGAAACACAACACTCGCGACCGCGAGCGCGCATGCTGCTCCCGCCATTGCTGCCCAGTGGGGCTTGACGCGAAAAACTGCGAGCAATCCTAACAACACGACTACGGGCAGCGCGGCTACGAGGGTCGATAGCCACCACACGCCGAACGGGTCGTAGACTTGTGTCCAGGTCATTGCGTGTCTCGAAGGTTAAGACGTTGAGTCGCGCGCGACAGGATATACTATCTCGGCAAATGACGCTATGGCCGAACGTCGCCGGATAGTGGTTTAGTTTTGACTCTTGCGATCTTGCCGGAAAGAAGGAACCGCAGATCAGCGCACCGAGGCTTACAAGGTTTCGCCTTCGCAAAGCTTCCCGTACTCACTTGTATAGTGCAGTGGAATCTCCCGATACTGGCTGGCCTCGAGCGAGTACACCAGGCAGCGCTCGAATGGTCGCGAGTAGATGTGGAGACTCACGGCGCGCTCATTGAATTCCGCGAGGTTCAACACCTGATGCACTGGTTCTGCGGGGTCTACTTCGGCAGGCAGGAGTTGGTGAACGTCCAATGAGTCAGCGGGTTCCAAACGGCAATAACCAGTTCCTTGATTCTGTTCGACTACATGGTAGTTCTGCACGCGCAGCCGGCCAATTGGAATTGTCATCCAGCAATTCTGATTGTGGTGATTGTGAATCTGTGAGTCCTGACCTGTTTCCCAACAGATCGCTATGAGTGCAAACAACTCGTTCCTGAAAATCAGGTTGCGTGTGTAGTGGTTCTTACTAAAGTACAGATATGGCGTAAGCGAATGCCGGTCTACCGGATTGTTCTTTAGATAATCGTAAACCTCACCGACGCGAAAGTGTTCTTCGGGAATAGCGCACAAACCGGCTACGAACTGATCGAGGGGCACCGAATGCGCGGCTGTCTGAACGCTCATGATTCATGCTCCTTTGTTGTGCGAAGGCACACCGCATCTCTAATCGGCGTGGGGCTTCGTATTGTCAGTGCGTTGAACCTGGTCCCGGTCTACTCGTCTTGAAGCAATGATCTCAGTTGCTGGCGAAGCTCGGGAGTATTTTCATGACCGTGGCTGGCGACTGCATGCTGAGCAGCAATTTCCAGGATCTCGTCTTCGGTGCCAGAGATTCTAAGCGTGCAGTTCCTGTCGCTTGGATAGTTTCTGCAGTCGATGAATTTTCGCGCCGGTTGTGGAGATGAACTTGACATGGTGGTACCTCCAATCATTTCAAAAGGGGTCGGGAGAAACTAGAGATTATCTATTTCTTCGCGAAGCCGCGAATCCGCGCTACGACGGCAGTGATCTCGTCGTCCGAAAGCTTCGCCTTGAAGGAGGGCATGAACTTACCCTTTCCTTCTTTTGTCACAGCGATCAACTGAGCGTCGGTTCGTGACTTCTGCCACTTTGCATCGGTGAAATCCGGTTGGCCCTTCGCGCGCCAATTCGGAAGTCCCCGCCCGTCCTTGCCGTGACACACCGCGCACTTTGCCGCGAAGACGGCGTTACCATCGGCGACTGGACTCGCCGGTACAGAGTTGGCTGGTTCGCCGATAGCCAAAACGCAGGAAGAAATAATAAAAGCGAGAATCAATGTTGCAAGCTTTGCACGATTATTCATGTTGAGTGTCTGTCTCCTTAAGCGTAGCTGTCTTCCACGAATCAGAGCGTCGAATCAGGCTGCCCGCTCTTTCATCCTAGCTCGCCGATGATACCAAGACGCAGATTGAAAACCAAACCTCGCGACATCAGCAGGCGCAAGCGGTGACTCCGACAACTCGCTTGAGCGGAGTATCCAGAGCGGGCTAGGCTTAAGCGAAGCCGCGCGCCGAAGCCCGCCTTCATTTGGACACTTATGCTCGCGCTTCCCAGCCTGCTACTTCGCGCTGACTTTGGTCAGTAACTCGACCACATTCGAGTGACTTTCGCGCTTCGCGTACATCAGCGCGCTGTAGCCGTACTTGTCTTTTGCGTTCACGTTGGCGCCCTTGTCGATGAGAGCCTGCACTGCATCGGCGTGCCCCCAGTTGGCGGCGAGTATCAGCGCTGTTCGGCCGTCTTTATCCTTCTCGTCGACCTTCGCGCCTTTTTCGATCAACGCCTTGACGACGTCAGTGCGGTTGTTTGAAGCCGCTTCTATCAAGGCGGTACCACCATCTTTATTCTTGGCGTTCGGGTCAGCACCCTTTCCCAGGAGCGCCTCAATGACCTTAATGTGACCCGGTCCGGCTGCGCCCATTAGCGCCGTGTGGTTGTCCTTGTCGCTGGCATTTACGTCTGCTCCTTTTGCGAGGAGTGTGTTAGCTGCGTCGACTCGGCCCCAGTAAGCCGCTTCCATCAACGCGGTTCTACCGTCAGCGTTTTTCGCGTTGACATCTGCGCCCTTGCTAAGCAATGAACGCAGATTGTCAGCGTCGCCTTTCTTTGCCGCCTCAAGCAACGCTGAAGCTGGATCCTGGCCGTAAGCCGTTGGCGGCGTTAACAGCGCCAGCAGCAATAAAGCGACCAAACCAATGGGCGATAGCACACGCGGCGTTGAGAGGCGTCGCGCGGCAACGTCTGAAGAAGGAGGGGAAGGGGCAACTCGGAACGCGGAGTCTTGATTCATGATTCACCTCCAGCTTGCGGGAACGGCGGGCCTGTGTAGGCCGCCTGCGGCATTGCGTCCGCGTAGTTACCGGGGTGGTTGCCGGGTCGTAGCGATTCAAACAAGCACCAGGACGCTACGGACGCTATGCTCTCGCAAGTTCGATTCGATTTTCAGATGGTGTGCGATAGAGTCAGTAACTAGCCCGTCGATGCCTGTTTTACATCTAAACGTCTTACGTGTCAATTGCCTTGCAGACTTGCCTTGCAGACTGGCGTCCGGCGCGGCGTTCACCGGTTGCGGTGGCGTTAAAAGGTGTAGCGAGGACGGTCGCCTTGTGTGATGGGGGGCACATGCTCGCTATCATCGGCGCCACTCGTCGATTAACGAAGCCACCAGCCCGCTCCAACCCGTCTGATGCGAAGCTCCGATACCTGCGCCGTTGTCTCCATGAAAATACTCATAGAACAAAATGTAGTCACGCCAGTTCGGGTCCTCCTGAAACTTCTTCGACCCGCCGTAAACGGGGCGGCGACCTTCTTCATTCCTTGTGAATATCCGAATCAGCCGATTAGCTATTTCCCCGGCTATCTCCGTCAAAGTAGATTCACGACCCGATCCATCTGGAAGCGGCACGCTAAAATGAGGCCCGTATGCTTTGCCTAGTTTTCTCAACGACTCGATCATCAGGAACGAAGTTGGGAACCAGACGGGGCCGCGCCAGTTCGAATTGCCGCCTTTGATCTTGTTGTCCGACTCGGCGGGCTCGTAACGCACTTCACTGTTGCCGAACACGTACGGATGCTGCTCGTGGTACTTCGACAGGCTTCGAATGCCGTAGTCGGACAGGAACTCGTCGGGATCAATCAACCTTTCGAGAATGTGCTTGGTTTGATCCTGGTCAACTATCGCAAGGACGTGCACGTCGACTCCCTCGTGCTTGATTCGATAGCAAGCTCGCTCGACCAGGTCCTCCCTGTTCTCGGCGAACCATTTCAGGTTCGCGGTGAATTGTTCAAACGGCTTGATCCAATCAACCTCGAGCCGCTCGATCGCGTACAGCGGGATGAGCCCAACCAGCGAACGAACACGGAACTTGTGAAAGCTTCCATCGGGATAGCGCAGAACGTCATAGAAGAAACCGTCCTGATCGTCCCACAGCGAATAGTCTCGTCCGCCTCGGTGCTTCATCGCAGCGCCGACGTAGATGTAGTGCTGAAAAAACTTCGTCGCCAGTCCTTCGTAGACTTTGTTCTCCTTAGCAAGCTCAAGCGCGATGCGCATCAAATTCAAACAGAACATGCCCATCCATCCGGTGGCGTCGCTCTGTTCGAGCACCACACCTGCCGGATGCTTCTCGCTGCGATCAATTACCGTGATGTTGTCCAGACCAAGGAAGCCGCCTTCGAAAATGTTGTTGCCTTCACTGTCGACCTTGTTCACCCACCACGCGAAGTTGATCAGCAATTTGTGAAAACACCTCTCCAGCCAATCGCGATCGGCGCGTCCGCTTCGAATGCGGTCCATGTTGTAGACTCGCCAGCAAGCCCACGCGTGCACTGGCGGGTTCAGGTCCGAGAACTCCCATTCGTAAGCCGGTAGCTGGCCGTTGGGATGCTGGAACTGCTCGAACAGCATCAACCACAGTTGTTCCTTTGCGAACTCCGCATCAACAAGCGCGAGTGCAACCGTATGGAATGCGAGGTCCCACGCAGCGAACCACGGATACTCCCACTTGTCGGGCATCGAGAGAACTCGCATCGAGTTCAGGTGCTGCCAGTGTGTATTGCGATTCGAATAGCGCGACTCCGGTGGCGGGTTGTTAGGATCGTCGCCGTCCAGCCAGCGGTGTACATCGTACATATAAATTTGCTTTGTCCACAGCAGCCCGGCGAACGCCTGTCGTTGAATGCGGCGCTCGTCTTCGGTCGCTTTGGGAGGCTGGATGAAGTTGTAGAACTCGTCTGCGTCGGCAAGGCGCCCGGCGATGATTTGATCGACCTCTTCAAGCGGCGAACTCAATTGTTCAGGTGTGAGACGCAGCTTCACGACTACTGAGCCGCCTGCAGGCACGACGTGTTCATAACTGAAGCATGCTTTCGTGCCGACGCGCTCGTCATTTATGGTCGGCTCTTCTCTGTTGATGATGTAGCGGTGAAACGCATCTTTGTAGTAAGGACGCGGCGCGGGCGCTCCCACCATCGGCGCGCGCCACGGATTGGTCTCGTTGTTGGTGAACAGCATCTCGCCGCCGGCGTCCGCGTATAAGTACCGAGGACCGAGCTGGTAGTTGAAGGCGAGGTTCTTGAGTATGTGAGCCGAACAATCGCTGGCTATCACGCTCTCGTAACCGTTGCCTGCCGGACCTGCGCAGATTGAAGGCTCTGTGTCCCGTGGATCAGTCCAACCCCAGGTGTTTCGAAACCACAACTGCGGGATGATGTGAAGCGGCGCGGCCTCGGGACCGCGATTGAAGGCTTCGATGCGAATGCAGATGTCTTCGGGCGCTGCTTTCGCGTATTCGACGAAGACATCGAAGTACCTGTCGTCGTCAAACACTCCGGTGTCCAGCAACTCATATTCAAGCCCGTGCCCGTCGCGTCGTTGATTCTCTTCAATCAGCTCTCGGTAAGGGAACTCACTCTGCGGATACTTGTAGAGATACTTCATGTAGCTGTGCGAGGGTGTGTTGTCGAGATAGAAGTAGTACTCCTTAACGTCCTCGCCGTGATTGCCTTCGGATGGCACAAGACCGAATGCGCGTTCTTTCAGGATCGGGTCGCGGCCGTTCCAAAATGCCAACGCGAATACAAGCAACTGGTACCGGTCGCAGATCCCGGCCAGCCCGTCTTCGCCCCATCGATACGCGCGACTTCGAGCCACATCGTGAGTGAAATATTCCCAGGCATTCCCGTCTGCGCTGTAGTCTTCGCGGACGGTTCCCCACGCGCGCTCGGCTACGTACGGACCCCAGTGACGCCACGGCGGAACGACCCCAACATTTTCTTTGAGCCGCGCGTGTTCTTTGGTAGGAGGAGGCTGCTGCTCGGTATTACTGGTCATAAGCGACATGTAGCGTAGACTGTCCAGTCTGCGCATGACTCCAAGTCAAGACTCGGTGAGCGGCGCAGACTGGACAGTCTACGCTACATCTCCCGGAGCTCACTCCGGAGGCTGTTCGACGGCAGGCAAAGGCCTCGGCTTCAAGTACACGGAATAGACGAAGAACCCGGTCGCGCCTACCAGCAGCAACGAGATCAACGCGATTATTAGGATCAAGCGGTAACTTTGTCTTCGTCGCCCTGGTTGAGCGTCTTCTTCGAAAACCGGCCGCTCAGCAGTCGGGCGAGAGCTGAACTCATCTTCCTCGATTGCTTCGGCGGCGACTGTCTCGAGTGGCGCGGCATCGGGTGCCTTCAACATGGCAGTCATCTGCTGCGCACCTGCTTCACTTGACGTCGTCTCCTCCGACTTTGCGGCCCATGCGTCTGCATTCTCGGAGGGATAGTCGGAGAAATAACCCTTATCCAGCGCGCGAAGACTTCCGGTGATGGACTTGCTGTCGCTCGTCGAGTGCAGCGCCTCGCCGTCGAACCGCGCAATCACGACGGTGATGTTGTCTTCTCCGCCGCGCTCATTCGCCTTCGCTATCAAGCCGCGACACGCTTCGGTGAGGTCTTCGGTCTCGCCGGCGGCCTCTCGTAATTCGTCGGATGTAACTTTGTTCGACAACCCATCGCTGCAGATGACTAGGGAATCGTTGCGATAGAGTCCGACTGCGGTCATCGCAACCTTGACTGCCGGCTGCGTCCCGAGCGCTTGCATGATTACGTTCTGAGGAACTGAGTCAATTTGCTCGGGCTTGATTGCACCGGAATCGACAAGCATCTGTGCAAGCGATTGGTCCTTTGTGAGCTGCTTGATCCGTTCGCCCCGCACCAAATAAGCGCGCGAGTCGCCAACCTGTGCGATATAAGCCGTCGTTCCTTGCACGAGCACGGCAGTCAGAGTTGCGCCCATTCCTGAAAGCTCGAGATTGCTTTGAGCGTGATTCCAGATTCGCTCGTTTGCAGTTTCGGCGGCGGTCTTCAAGCGTTCGGAGAATTCCATCGAGGCCGGCATGTCCGCGATTGACTCGCGAATGATCGTGACGGCCATTTCGCTGGCGATCTCGCCGGCCGCCGCGCCGCCCATTCCGTCAGAGACGATCATCAAGCTGCCACGCTCGCCGAGGGAATGTATGTTCGTGCCGGCGCCGATGACGGTGTGGCCCGTGGTGAGGTCGGCTACAAGGAATGCGTCTTCATTGCCGGCGCGCTGCATTCCCACATCGGTGCTCGCGAATACTGATACTCGAACGTCATTCATAGGAAGTCCGTAGTCCGTGGTCCGTGGTCAATGTTCCGAGCCGGTTGGATATTACTACGGACTACGGACTACTGACTACGAACTTTGTTTCACAGTTCAAAACGGAAAAGTTGCTTGCCGACGAGAATCATATCTCCCGGTTCGAGTTCGATCTCGCCTTTGATCTTGATGAACGTGCCGTTGCGGCTTCCTTCATCGGTCAACGTGAACGTGGCGCCGTGCTTTACGATTCGCGCGTGTCGCCCCGACATGAATCCGTCGTGCGGAAAAGTGATGACGCCACTGCTTCGGCCGATCAACGTTTCGTCGCCCAACTCGTAGACGTCGCCGGGCTGTCCGCCTTCCATCACCAGATGCAAGCGCCCCCTGACCGAAACGGGCGCTGCCTCGGAAGATATCACCATTGTCCTTCCAAAGATAATCGGCGCGCCGCAGTTCGCACAAAACGTGCTGCCGACGTTGCTGGTCTGACCGCACTGCGCGCACAACACGCCCGACATCGACTGCACGTGTTGAGTCGAGTCCGGAGCAGGCGTCGGAGGCGGCACGCTTTCTTTCTCGCTGGCGGCGGCCGGCGCCGGAGTATCGGCAGTCGGTCGAGGCGGCGCCTCAATGACGACAGTGGGGAGATCAGCCCAGGCATCGGACTTGCTCGGCGGCCCTCCTGGCACCTCGGCCGAGGGCTCGACGATGTTCGCCGACACAGGAGACGGAGCTTCCACCGGACTCTTAGGCTCGACTGCGGGAGATTTTTCCGCGACGGTCTTTACTGCCTCATCCGCTTGAAACGCTTTTTCCGCGAAGGCCCTAATGCTGTCATCAGCCGCAGGCGGTTTCTCTGCTACGGTCCTTAAGCTCGGCTCGCCGGCGGGAGATTTCTCCGCATGGGTCCTAAGGTCTTGCTCTGCGTCTGGGCCCAACACGGCCTGTTGGTCCGGGACAGTCGTGAGCCCGCGCGCGCTTCTGAGTTCACCTGATGACGGCGGCGGCGGCGACTTTGGAAGCCTCTTGCCGCACTGCTGGCAGAAGGACCACCCGATCTCATTCGACGTATTGCACTCCGGACAGACGATTCCTTCTTGCTCTGGCATCTTCCCCTCCTCTTGATCGATATGACTCGGACTGACTGCGGCGGCTGAGCTTGCGTGCGCGACTTGCGTTTCCAAAGCGGGCGCAGCTTGAGCATCCGGGACTCCTTCGAGCGAGACCGCGCACATACGACAAACAGTTGATCCTGATTTATTCCCGGCGCCGCAGTTTGGACAAGTGATCATGTTGGATCGGTGAGCTCCGCCGCACATTATACGTAAAGGCTAATTTGGTTGGAAATCAAAAAGCGTCGCCGCGCGTTTCGGCAATGGGTGGCAATGACCGGAACGGACCGTGATGAGTGCAATTAGTTGGCGCTTTGAGAATGTCGGAACTTGATCCGCGAACGTGGGTTTGAGATTCTGTCAACTTGATCTAGTCTGGAGGAACGATGAAACAACTTGGGCTGATGTTGTTGGTCTTTTGCTTTTCAACCTCGAGCGCTCAAACACTCGATCGCCAACGTACGGTTGCGCTCACGTTTGATGATCTGCCCGAAGCGCTCGATGGCAATAACCTCGCGGGAATAAGGCGCAACACTCCTGAGTTGCTTCGAACACTGAAGCTTCATGGTGCGCCCGCGATCGGTTTCGTCAACGAAGGCAAGCTGCACGCGCCGGGCGAGATCGACGCGCGAATCGCGGTGCTGAAGCAATGGGTTGATGCCGGAATGATTCTCGGCAATCACACTTTCTCACACTCGCGATTGTTCACTACTCCGTTGCTCAAGTACGAAGACGACGTGATCAAAGGCGAGGTCATCACGCGGTGGCTGATGAGCGCGCACGAGCCGTATCAACTTTACTTTCGACATCCGTACACCAGTACCGGACCGAACAAAGAAGTGAAGGAGGCGTTCGAGAATTTCTTGCGCGAGCGCGGGTACAAGGTCGCGCCGTTCACAATCGAAAATTCGGACTACATCTTCAATCGGCTTTACGTTGATGCCCGGCGTGACAAAGACGCCGCGTTGATGGAGCGGCTCCGGAAGGCTTATCTGGAACTCAACAACGCGCAGTTCGAGTTTTTTGAGCGGCTCTCTAACGAAATGTTCGGGCGAGAGATAAGTCAGATCCTATTGATTCACGCTAACGACATCAACGCCGATAGCCTCGATCAGTTGTTGAAGAGACTGGAGGCTCGCGGTTATCGCTTTATTACGCTCGATCAAGCGCTGCAGGATAAGGCTTATCTGACGAGGGATGATTACATAGGCCCGCATGGACCTTCGTGGCTGCACAGGTGGACGGTGAGTATGGGAATGAAGATGAAGCTCGATCAGGAACCCGATCCGCCGAAGTGGGTGTTGGATATGTTCAAGAAGCGACAGGCCTAATGCACAACAAGCGTTCAGAGTACCGACTTTAGTCGGGCAGTGTCTTCGTGATTGGAACGCGTCCTGTTCACGCGGCACTGCCCGACTAAAGTCGGTACTCTGAACGCCTGATAACTTCCGGTACTATCTGCTGTACACCGGCTCGAAGCTGAACTTGCTTGCGACGAATTCTCTCACCTGTGAATAGATTCCATCCGCATCGAGTCCATACTTCGCCAGCAACAGGCTCTGACTCGCGTGCTCGATCAGTTGGTCCGGGAAACCCAGACGAAGCACGCGAACTTCGTTCATCTGGTGCTCTTCCAGCAGCTCCATCACCGCGCTGCCGAACCCGCCCATCAAGTAGTGATCTTCAGCGGTGACGATCGCACCGTGCGAGCGCGCAAGCGCCAATATCAATTCCGTATCGAGCGGTTTGACGAATCGCGCGTTGACTACAGTCGCGTTGACTCCTTCAAGCGCGAGTCGCTCGGCGGCCTTCTCGCAGTAGCTCACCTCTGAACCTATTCCAAGGATCGCCACATCCGAGCCTTCGCGAACGATTTCGGCCTTTCCGATTTCCAGGGTGTGAATCGCTTCGTCCATCGGCACGCCGACACCGCTGCCGCGCGGATAACGCAGCGACGCGGGACCGTCATACATCACCGCAGTCTTGAGCATATGCCGAAGCTCGTTCTCATCCTTGGGAGCCATGATCACAAAACCCGGCATCGGCCGCAGATAAGCGAAGTCCATCAGTCCGTGATGAGTAGGCCCATCGGCCCCGGCTACGCCTGCCCGGTCGAGCGCGAAGGTCACGTCGAGTCCCATCAACACTACGTCGTGGAAAATCTGATCGAACGCTCGCTGCAAGAAGCTGGAGTAGATCGCCGCGATCGGCTTCAATCCTTCCGTAGCCATCCCGGCGGCGAAAGTCACCGCGTGCTGTTCCGCTATCGCGGTGTCGAACGTGCGATCGGGGAACTCTTTCATCACCTTGCTAATCCCGGTGCCGTCGGGCATCGCAGCGGTGATCGCCACGATGCGCTCGTCTTCTCTCATCAAGTCGATCGTCGCCTGCGCGAACACCGCGGTGTAAGCCGGAGCGGTCACCGGCTCCTTGATGAACTTGCCGGTCGCTATTTCGAAAGCCGATGTGCCATGCCACGCAGCCTTATCGCGCTCGGCCGGCTCGTAGCCTTTGCCCTTCACGGTCAGCGCGTGGATCAACACCGGACCTGATTCAGCCTTCGCTTCTTCCAGAGTTTGAAGGACCGAATTTATATCGTGCCCGTTGATCGGGCCCATATACTTGAGCCCCAACTCCTCCCAAAGCGCGCCCGGTATGAACGCTCGAGCGAGAGTGTCCTTCACCGCTTTTGCGCTCGACAGCATGAGTTCGCCGAAGGCGGGAATAACTTTCAGCCACTCTTCGACTTCGTGCTTGAACTCGTTGTAGGGTCGCGCGCCGCGAATGCGATTGAGGTAACCGGAGAGTGCGCCGACGTTGGGCGAGATCGACATCTCATTGTCGTTTAGCAGGATGATCATCCGCTTTTTGAGATGCCCGACCTGATTGATGCCTTCGAGCGCCATCCCAGCCGTCAGTCCCGCGTCACCGATAAAGGCAACAACGTTGAAGTTTTCGTTCTTGAGATCGCGCGCGGCGGCGATGCCCAGCGCCGAAGAGATGGAGGTGCCCGCGTGAGCCGCGTTGAACACGTCATATTCAGATTCCTCCCGGCGCAGAAAGCCGCTCAGCCCGTTGTATTGTCTAATAGTGGGGAACTGATCGCGACGGCCGGTGAGGATCTTATGAGCATAGGCCTGATGACCGATATCGATAACCAGCTTGTCTCGGGGCGTGTCGAGCGAGTAGTGCAGAGCAATAAGCAGCTCGACCGGGCCCAGGCTTGCGCCTGTGTGACCGCCGATTTTGGATAGTGTTTCGATCATGTATTCGCGGATCTCGTCTGCGACGGTTTGCAGCTTGGATATCGGCAGGCGTCTTAGGTCCGCAGGATCGTTGATTTGTGAGAGCAGTGTCATAATAAATTTGATCTCCTGAAAAATTGCCTGAGCCGTTCGGGCGTTACCATTCGGTAGCTACAACGATAGCGGCCTCACGAGCTTCTTGCAATGATGAATCGGGCTATCTCTTCGAGCATGTGAGTTTTCAGATGGAGACCGGAAACGATCTCGACCGCCTCTTCAACGAGCTGGCGCGCGCGCGCTTGGGAGGTGGCTATGCCGTGAATCGCGGGGTAGGTAGCTTTGTTGGCAGCTTGATCTTTGCCCGGTGTCTTGCCGAGCTGCTCGCTCGTAGAAGTCACGTCGAGGATATCGTCAGCGATTTGAAACGCCAAACCGATGCGCTGGCCATAGCCTCGAAGCTTGTCGATTTGTTCTTCGCTCGCTCCGGCGATGATGCCGCCGACGACCACCGGTGCCGTGATCATCGCGCCCGTCTTCGAGCGGTGAATGTACTCGAGAGTCGACGCATCGACATTCTTGCCTTCGCTTTCAATATCGGCGATCTGCCCACCTATCAAAGCGTCTACTGTGCCCGCTGCGGTGGCGATTTCTCGGATGACTTGCACTTGCCGTTCGGCGTCCCTATGCGGGGCGTCAGCGGACAGCACGCGGAACGCCTGAGTCAGCAACGCATCGCCGGCGAGAATCGCGACTGCTTCGCCAAAAGCTTTGTGGCAAGTGGGCCGCCCGCGCCGCAGGTCATCATTGTCCATCGCCGGCAGATCGTCGTGGATCAGCGAATAGGTATGAATCATCTCAATCGCGCAAGCGGCCGGCATCAAGTCGTCGGTGTCCGCGCCAACGGCTTCACCGGCGGCGAGCGTCAGCGAGGGCCTCAAGCGTTTCCCGCCCGCAAGCAAGCTGTAGCGCATCGCGCGATGGAGTTGCTCGGGCGGCGTCGTCTCCGAGGGCACAAGCCGGTCGAGCCATTGGTTGACTTCCGCGGCGCGCCTCGCCAGGTAATCCTTAAAGGTCTCAGTTGCGCTCATTCTTCTTCGGGCTCTTCAAAAGGCGCGGGCTTGTAAGCGCCGTCGTCGCCGCGCAGCAGTATCTCAACTTTGCGCTCAGCTTCGTCGAGTCGCTTCTGGCACTCGCGCGATAGTCGAACGCCTTGCTCGAACAGTTCGAGAGAACGATCGAGCGGAAGATCGCCCGCCTCGAGTTGGCGGACGATCTGCTCGAGCTCATCAAGCGAAGCTTCAAAGGTTTTCGCTTCTGTCATTTCTAGTTCCACATTCGATAGTGACCGATTATCTTCCAGGCGAAGAGCACATCCTCGAGTCTGGCGCCTGCTCCGATATTATGCACCACCGAATAGTTCTGCGTTCTGTCTGCTACTGCATCTGTTACCAGCCCGATGTGCAGCAGATGATTATCTAATTCTTCGTGCAATCCATATCGCCGTCTGAAACTCGGACGCGAACTCTCTCTCCTGCGCTGACGTCCGATGCGCGCTTGATGACTCTTCCTTGCAAATCAAACGCGATCGCGTATCCTCGCGCGAGCACGCCAAGCGGCGAAAGCGAGTCGAGCTTTCCGGCGGCCAGCGAAATCCGTTCGTTTCTTCGATCAAGCAGCGATCGAGTACCCGCGTGAAGCCGCCCACCCAGATCGACGAGTCTGCTGCGCCGCTCGATCATTGTTCTTCGTAGATCGGTTTCACTCAACCTCAACGCAAGCGCGGTGTGCCTGGCACGACGCGCCTTCAAAGTGGCTTCCAGAGCCGATTCCATCGAGTAGCCCGCATCGTCTATCCGTTGAGCGAAGCTTCGGAGTCGCGATTCAACCTGATCGAACCCGCGGCTCGACTCGAGATCCGCCAGTCTGCTGCGCAAGGCCAGCAGCCGATATCGAACCGCCTTCCTTGCGTCTTCCGCCAGGCCGGCGACTCGCGCGCACATTTCATCGCGCGCGGCGGCTACCATCTCCGCCGCCGCCGATGGAGTCGAGGCTCGCAGATCGGCGACCAGGTCCGCGATTGTAATATCAATCTCGTGACCGACTGCCGAGATCACGGGCACTCGCGAGTCGTAGATCGCTCGCGCGACGACTTCATCGTTGAAGCACGACAAATCTTCAGTCGAGCCGCCGCCTCTTCCAACGATGATTGCGTCCACTTCCTCTCGCGAGTTCAATAACCGCAAGGCCCGCGCGATTTCTGAAGCTGCGCCGTCGCCTTGAACGCGAACCGGCGCGATCATCACGCTTACCGCTTCGTTTCTTCGCTTGAGGACTCGAAGTATGTCGCGAATCGCTGCGCCGGTCGGCGAAGTCACCACGCCTATGCAGCGGGGTAAGATCGGCAACGGCCGTTTGTGTTCGGCGTTGAACAAACCGTCGTCGGCCAGCCGCTTCTTCAATTGCTCGAGCGCAAGCTGCAATGCGCCCGCCCCAACCGGCTCGAGGTGCTCGACTATGAGTTGATACTCGCCGCGCGCATCGTAGATTGAGAGCCGGCCCCGCGCGATCACGTGCAAGCCGTCCTCGGGGCTAAAGCGAATCATTCGATTCTGCATCCTGAAGCTTGCGCAGCGCAGCGTCGCAGCATCGTCCTTGAGCGAGAAGTACCAGTGACCAGACGAGTGACGGCGAAAGTTAGACAGCTCGCCTTCGACGTAGACATCGAAAAACTCTCGTTCGACAACTGTTCTCAAGCGCGCAGTCAGCTCGGACACCGACAGGGCCCGGCGTTGTTGCATGAGTTGTTCAAGGAAATTTAGTTGAGACATTCAGATCACGCGAATGTGGCGCAAGTCCGACAAACTTCAGTTTGTCGAGAAGCCGTGGGACGACAAACTGAAGTTTGTCGGACATTCACTCTTCTTCGACTCCGAGCCTCTCGAGCTCTGCCTGGAGCTTTTTCCAATCAAACGGCTTGAGGCTGAACACCGTGCCGTCAATGTCGAATGTCGGCACGATTCGTTTTCCGTGGTTCGCGTGTTCGACGAAGCGCGCGCCCTCGGCCGAGTGTTCGATGTTCACTTCCTCGTAGAAAATTCCTTCGTCGTCGAGGAACTGCTTGGCCTGATCGCAGTCCGTGCTCCAACCTGTCGTGTAGACTGTCAGTTCGGGCATATCAGA
>JADGNW010000408.1 GCA_017883315.1 Blastocatellia bacterium
GGCCCAGGAGCGCGGGTTGACCCCTGAGATTCTGAAGTCAATTCTGGATGAGTAGCGTGCGTTGTGTCTTTGATACGAACACGGTTGTGAGTGGCTTGTTGTTTGAGCAGTCCAAACCAGGACGTGCGCTTCTCATAGCCTTCCGACATGGTGAGATTCTGTTATCGCAATCGACACTGGAGGAACTGGCTGACGTACTCCAGCGTCGCAAGTTTGATCGCTACGTTACAGGATCAGAGCGAGAAGAATTCCTTGAAGCCTTTGTTGACCGCGCCACTTGCGTAGAACCAACCGAAGAGATCCGTCTGTGCCGCGACCGTAAGGATGATAAGTTTCTGGAGTTGGCTATCGGGGGAAACGCTGACTTTGTAATCAGCGGTGATGGCGACCTGCTGTCACTTCATCCCTTCCGCGGCATATCGATAATGACGTCAGCAGAGTTCTTGGCAGCGTCAGGAGACCAGGAAGAAGAGTGAGTAAGTTTCGTCATACGCGTAATACAGGATAATGATGGACGCAGTTAACCCAAGAGGCGGGTGGATCGAAGTAATCACCGGCGGAATGTTCAGCGGTAAAAGCGAAGAACTGATTCGCCGCATTCGCCGCGCGGAGATCGCTCGCCAACGCTCGCAGATTTTTAAACCCGCTATCGATAACCGCTTCGATTTGAAGCGAGTCATCTCGCGAGACAATCGCGGGATCGATGCAGTCGTCGTCAACAATGCCGCCGAGCTTCGCTCAAGTCTCTTATTCGGAGTGAAAGTGGTCGGCATCGACGAGGTTCAATTCTTCGACGAAGGAATCATCGACGTGTGTATGGAACTTGCCGACGCGAGCGTGCGAGTGATCGCGGCAGGGCTCGATCAGGATTATTTGCGGCGGCCGTTCGGACCGATGCCCGGACTCCTTGCAGTGGCCGAGTACGTTTCAAAGATGCACGCGGTATGCGTTCGCTGCGGAGGGCCTGCTCATTACACGCAACGCGTGGCCGGTGGAAACTCGCAGATAGAAATAGGCGATGGAACCTACGAAGCTCGCTGCCGCGTTTGTTATGAACCCTATCAGGCGACCGAAACGTCCGCTGACGATTCGCGCGAACCGCGCGATGTTACGATAACCCGCTGATCAAAGAAGCGCTCGATGAACGTCTTCGAACTCACCCGCAAGCTCATTTCCATTCCATCAATCAGCGGCGATGAAAAAGCCGTCGCTGACTTTCTCGCCCAGTATCTAATCGAAGCAGGATTCGAGGTCGAGCTTCAGGAAGCTGAGACCAACAGGCCGAACGTCTATGCTCGAAGGGGGGAACCCGAGGTCGTGCTCTCGACTCACACCGACACGGTTCCACCGTATGTCGAATTCAGAGAAGACGATGATTTCATCTACGGGCGAGGAGCCTGCGATACGAAGGGAATCATCGCCGCGATGCTCAAAGCCGGCGAAGCATTGAGAGAAGCGAGGGTCACTGACTTCGGGTTACTGTTCGTCGTCGGCGAAGAAGCCGGCAGCCAGGGTGCGCGCGCCGCCAATACGATCCCGAATCGGTCGCGCTATCTGATCAACGGCGAGCCTACCGAATCGAAACTGGCGCTTGGCTCGAAAGGAGCTCTCAGAGCCATTCTCAAGGCGAGGGGTCGGGCGGCGCATTCGGCTTACCCTGAGAAGGGCGAGTCCGCAATCGACAAGCTGCTCGAGGTCCTTGCCGATCTTCGCCAGGTCGAGTGGCCTCGAGACGAAACGCTTGGCGCGACGACGATGAACATCGGAATGATCCAAGGCGGCGTCGCAGCCAATGTCATTCCGCCGGAGGCCGAAGCCGAATTGATGTTCCGAGTCGTCACGAACAACGAATCTCTGAAACGGCTCATCGAAAGCGTCGCTGGCTCGCGCGTTGAAGTCGAGTACACCTTCGCCTGCGACCCGGTGTCCACTGAGAAGTTGGATGGCTTCGAGACCACGGTGGTCGCTTTCACGACGGATATTCCGGCGTTAGGGAATTGGGGTAAGCCTCTGTTGTTCGGGCCAGGTTCGATACTTGATGCGCACACGCCCGGTGAGAAGATGTCCAAAGCTGAGCTTGTCGCGGCCGTCGAGACCTACAGGGATATGGTCCTGAGTTTGAAGGCGAAAGGTCGATAGCGTATCGTCCTCTTTGCGACTTTGCGGCTTTGCGACTTGGCGCTGAGAGTTTCGGGCAAAGACGCAAACCAAAGGACGCCAAGACAATGTCGAACAAGGTTCCAGTAGGAGTTCTCGGAGCGACCGGCGCAGTAGGGCAGAAGTTCGTCACGCTGCTCGAGAATCATCCGTGGTTTGAGTTGACCGAGCTTGCAGCGTCGGACCGGTCCGCCGGGAAGAGCTATGAGCAAGCGGCCGCCTGGCGTCAATACAAGCCGATCCCCCAACCGCTGAAAGATAAGCTCGTCAAGCCTTGCGAGCCGACACTCGACTGCCGCGTCGTTTTCTCTGGACTCGATTCATCGGTCGCCGGCGAAATCGAAGAGAGCTTCGCGCGAGCCGGCTACATCGTCCTGAGCAATTCCAAAAACCATCGCATGGACGACGACGTTCCGCTGCTGGTTCCGGAAGTCAATCCCGAGCATCTGGCTTTGATCGAAGTACAACGCGAACGGCGCGGCTGGTCAGGCGCGATCGTGACTAATCCGAATTGTTCGGTAATCGGGCTGGTGATGGCGCTTGCTCCGATTCATCGAGCGTTCGGCGTGAAGCGGGTAATCGTCGCTACTATGCAAGCGTTGTCGGGCGCGGGATACCCGGGACCCTCTGCGATCGACATGCTCGGCAACGTGATCCCGTTCATCGGCGGCGCCGAAGAAGAGAAAGTCGAAACTGAACCGCTCAAGATTATGGGCGCGCTCGACGGCGATCAAATACGTTTCGCCGATTGCCGGATCAGCGCGCATACCAATCGCGTGTTTGTCGAAGACGGCCACATGGCCTGCGTCTCGGTTGAGCTTGAAAGAAAAGCCTCGCCTGATGACGTAGCGCGTGTGCTTGCCGGATTCACTTCGCTTCCTCAAGAGTTGAAGCTGCCTTTTGCCCCTGGACGACCAGTGATAGTGACCGGCGAGCGCGATCGTCCGCAGCCGCGGCTTGATCGCGATGCCGGAGACGGTATGAGCGCGGTCGTCGGGCGCATTCGCGAGTGCCCGGTGTTCGACATTCGATTTGTCGTGCTCTCGCACAACACGATTCGCGGCGCAGCGGGAGCCGCGATCCTGAACGCCGAATTAATGAAGGCTCAAGGTTACTTCTAATTCACATGTAGGGGCGGTCCTCCGTGGCCGCCCCAGAGTGAGGGAGACTCTTCCTGCTTTAGAATCAGGGGCGGCCACGGAGGGCCGCCCCTACAAGTTGAGTTCGATCATGATCGTAATGAAATTTGGCGGCACCTCGGTCGAGGATGCGCCCTCAATCGAACGAGTAGCCGAGATCATCCGCGCACGGCTCGACCTGAAGCCGGTCATCGTCGTGTCGGCGATGGGCAAGACCACTCGCAAGCTGCTGCAGGCCGCCGAAGCCTCCGCAGCAGGCGAAAGCAAGACAACGCTCGGCATTGTCGCCGATTTGAAGACTCGTCACTTGAGCGAAGCGCGCCGGTTGGTCAAGCACGCCGACGGCCGCGAAGTCTTCTCGCTCGTTGAAAAACATTTTGACGAATTGAAAAAGCTGCTCGAGGGTCTGGCCGTGCTCGGCGAAGTGCCGCCCCGCGGGCTCGACAAGATTCTCGCGTATGGTGAATTACTTTCTTCAGCCCTCTTAACGGATGCATTATTCGAGCGAGGCATCGCGGCGCGGTTGTTCGATGCCCGCGAGTTGATCAAGACCGATGATCGCTACGGCTCGGCCTCGCCGTTGTTCGACGTGACCGACCAACGAATCCGCGAAGCGATTCGGCCCGCAATCGATAGC
The DNA here is from genome assembly GCA_017883315.1 of Blastocatellia bacterium. GTDB lineage: Bacteria > Acidobacteriota > Blastocatellia > UBA7656 > UBA7656 > Onstottus_A. The sequence continues at coordinate 3,934 of JADGNW010000408.1, forward strand.
GGAGTTGTGCCGGTAGTTCAAGGTTTCATCGGTTCATCGCGCGACGGCGCAACTACGACGCTAGGATTCGAAGGCTCAGATTACACTGCTACGATTCTCGGCGCAGCGCTCGACGCTGAAGACATTCAGATCTGGAAAGACGTCTCGGGACTGATGACCGCAGACCCGGCGATCTATTCTCGCGCGCGCACGGTCAAGCAGTGCTCTTTTGCCGAGGCCGCCGAACTCACTCACTTCGGCGCAAAGGTGCTTCACCCGAAAGCCATTCATCCGGCCGCGGGAAAGAACATTCCCGTTCACATTTACAACTCAAGGCAGCCTGAGGCTGCGGGCACAACGATAACGTCGGAGACGGTGCTATGCTCGAATCCGATCAAGTCGATCGCATATAAACGACCGGTCACAATCATCAGGGCGACCGCAAACATGATTGCCGACGGGTCGCGCTTCACTTCGGCGGACGATTTATTGAGAGCGCTACTGGACATCCTTTCAAAGCGCCGCGCTCAGCCGCTGATCACCTCGGTTTCGGCTTCGACGGTTGTGCTTGCGCTCGACTCGCGCGAACTTCGTCACGGGGGCCGCGACTTGATCGAAGCGATTTCAGATTACGGAAGCGCGACCGCAGTGCCCGATCGCGCAATTGTGTCGCTGGTTGGCGACGGGCTTCGAAGCGATCCACATCTCTTGAGCCGCGCATTCAAGGCGATTGACGAGATCGACATCGAGATGATTGTGCACGGCTCGTCTCCGGCGACGATGAGCTTTGTCGTAGCCCAGGCCGATGTCGAGACCGTTGTAGAAAAGCTGCACGACATATTCTTCGCCTCGCTCGATCCACGAGTCTTCCAGTAGCGAAGTTTTTGCGGCATCGCACTAGGCAGTTTCCAGCATCAACGTTTAGAATCTCTACTTATCAAAAAAGGAAAGGTGTTCGAGTTTCAGATGTCGATATTAAACCGAAAGAAATTAGCGCGCGCTGGAGCGACCGTTGGGCTGTTGCTGATGTGGATTCCTCTACCGCTGGTGAACTCCGGGACCGCTGTTAAGAATTCATGGCGCGGGATCACACCGCTGCATTCGTCAGCCGACGACGTTGCCCGATTGATCGGCGCCGTGCCGGATTCGACAGAAGCAGTGCTGAGCGGACCGTTCAAAGTCGACGGCGGCGAAGTGACCTTCTCTTATCTCACGACGAGCCTGGCAAAGATCTATCGCGCTCCGCGCTCGATGGTGGGCAAGGTGTTTACCGTGTACTTCAAACCCAGCTACCCGGTGACGCGCCCGGACGTGACGTTGGCTGCCGGCTTCAAGCGGTGCGTCGAAGACCGCGACAGAACCTATTACTACTTCGTCAACGAAGCGGGCGTCGCTTATCGCTTTCTGCGCGACGGCGATCGACTGGAGACCATCATCTATCAGCCTTCGCGCGCGGAAGTGCGAAGCCTCGCGGTGAATACTGAGTGTGTTTTTTAGTCCGTGGTCCGTAGTCCGTAGCTACGGACCACGGACTACGGACCACTGACTACGGACTTGGCATGAAGCTAGCACTATTCGGCTATGGGAAGATGGGACGGATGGTTGAACAAGCGGCCATGCGTGAAGGGATCGACGTTGTCTGCGTGATCGACCCCGTCGCCGGCTCGCGAGGCAAGTTGAACGATGCCGATGTATGCGTAGATTTCACCGAGCCTGGCGTCGCGATCGATAACATCAAGACAGCGGCGGCGGCTCACGTCTCGATGGTGGTCGGGACTACAGGATGGTACGACCGCCTCGAAGAGGCAAAGCTGCTGGTTGAAGAAGGCGGAATCGGATTTGTCTACGGCTCGAACTTCAGCGTCGGCGTGAACCTTATGTTCAAGATCACCGGGCACGCTGCTGAGTTGTTCAGCCATTTCCCATCGCACGATCCGTTCATCGAAGAAGCTCATCACAAGTTCAAGAAAGATGCGCCGTCGGGCACCGCGCTTTCTTTGAAGCGAATCGCCGAAGCAGAATACGGCCGCGAAATCCCGACTTCCTCGACGCGCGCCGGATACTTCCCCGGCAAACACATTGTCGGATTCGATTCGGAAGCCGATACGCTCGAGATCGTTCACACCGCTCGCAGCCGCGCCGGATTTGCGGAAGGCGCGCTGTTCGCCGCTCGATGGATCGTCGTTCGCAAAGGGTTTTACGAGTTCTCGGAGATCATTGAGGAGCGCTTGCGGAGCAAGCCGTAAGGCATCAGACTCAGATCCAAGCTACCAGCGTACTGACCTTTCGATTCCAGTCTTGAGTGGGAGGTGTGCTATGAAGAAAGTTCTATTGATCGTTGTTGTGTTTGCCTTGGTCTCTACGGCTGCGGCGCAAACATCGAATACCAGTGCTTCCGGAACGGGTGAGTGCAAGCTGACTCTGGCGCAGGCGCCCGCTATACGGGGCATCCGCCTTGGCATGAGTGTTGATCAGGTGCTCGCGCAGATCCCTGGGTCAGAAGCTGACTCCAATTTGTTGGCGGGACTGTCTCGAGACTACTTCGGTTCCCGATCCGCGAATGTGATGCCAGGGAGCTATGTTACTTCAAAGGAAAAGTTTGCCGGCATCAACTTCATCAACCTGAGCTTTCTGGATGGACGGCTACTGTCATTCCAGATTCGCTATGGTGAGCCTGAGTGGAGAAGCAGGGAACAGTTGGTAGCAAGAGTTGCGGAGGTGTTGAATCTTCCTGGCGTCGGAGCTTGGAAGGAGATTACCAATGCCCTCGCCTTAGCCTGCGATGGGTTTGAGATCTCGGCTCAAACCTTCGGTCCAAAGGACACCGGGATCGGTATGAAGGATACGACAGTCGACTTCGGCAAGGTTGTGCAAGACCGCGCGGAAGTACCAAAGGAGAAGGCCAGGCGTGCGTTCAAGCCATAGCGTCTGCTTCTGCAAGCGTTGACTCGGCACTCCCCGCGGTTGACGTCCAAAGGCGTTATATATGTCCGATATCTCGAATCTGAAGGGCTGCGGAACGGCGCTGGTTACGCCGTTCAAAAAAGATCTCTCGATTGACGAAGGCGCGTTGCGCCGGTTCGTCGAGTTTCAGATCGGCGAGGGAATCGACTTCCTGGTTCCCTGCGGAACGACTGGCGAGAGCCCGACGCTCAACGACGATGAGCACCGGCGCGTTGTAGAGATTGTGGTCGAAGGCGCGCGCGGGCGTGTGCCGGTCATCGCGGGAGCGGGTGGCAACAACACGGCTCACGTGATCAAGCTTGCGCAGGAGTGCGAGAGGCTCGGCGTTGACGGCTTGCTGTCTGTTTCGCCGTACTACAACAAGCCGATGCAGGAAGGTCTCTATCAACACTTCAAAGCGATCGCCGAAGCGACCTCGCTTCCGATAATCGTCTACAACGTGCCGCCGCGCACAAACGTTAACATTCTGCCGGATACGATCGTGAGGCTCGCCGAAATTCCCAACATCATCGGCGTCAAGGAAGCGTCGGGCGACATCTCACAGATCGCCGAGATCATCACGCGCGTGCCGCCTGAGTTCAAGGTGTTTTCGGGTGACGACTCGATGACGCTGCCGCTCATTGCGCTCGGCGGGGTCGGCTTGATTTCGGTTGCGGGTAACGAAACGCCGGGAAAGATGACCGCGCTCACGCGAGCTTGTCTCGACAACAACTGGGACGAAGCTCGGCGATTGAACCGCTCGCTGTGGGCGTTGATGAAAGCGAACTTCATCGAGACCAGCCCCGGCCCGGTTAAAGCAGCGCTCGCGATGATGGGCAAGATCGAAGAGGTGTATCGGCTGCCGATGGTGCCCGTTAAGCCGGAGACGAAAGAGAAGCTGCGAGCGGTGCTGGTTGATCTGAAGCTGACTTAATCTGCGTTGAACAACATGGAGCTTGCGGACCAAATACAACAACTCTTCGACAATCCTCCTGCGGAGTTCACCGATGAACATCGCGCGGCGTTCAACGAGTTCAAACTGAAACTCAACTCCGGAGAAGTGCGGGCCGCGGAGAAAGTTGACGGCCAATGGAGAGTCAACGCGTGGGTGAAACGCGGCATCCTGCTCGGCTTTCGAATGGGACGAATCGAAAACTTTTCAATCAACAATCAGTTTCGGTTTTACGACAAAGACACCTATCCGCTGCACAGGTTCGTCGCCAGTGACGGCGTGCGCATAGTACCGGGTGGTTCTTCTATTCGTGATGGCTGCTACATCGGAAAAGGCGTGACCTGCATGCCTCCGATGTTCGTCAACGTAGGCGCCTACGTCGATGACGGAACGATGATTGACTCGCACGCGCTCGTAGGTTCGTGCGCGCAGATCGGGAAGCGAGTTCACTTGTCGGCAGCCGCTCAGATTGGCGGCGTGCTTGAGCCGATCGGCGAGCTTCCAGTGATCATTGAAGACGACGTGCTGGTAGGCGGCAACTGCGGCGTGTATGAAGGCACCATCGTTCGTGAGAGGGTAGTCCTTGCATCGGGGACGATCCTGACTGGAGGCACGCCGGTGTACGATCTCGTGAACGATCAGTTTTATCGCAAGACCGCCGACGCTCCGCTTGAGATACCAGCCGGCGCGGTCGTAGTTGCGGGTTCGCGGGCGATAACAAAAGGTCGGGGCCCGGAGCTTGGGCTTTCGATCTACACACCGATCATTGTGAAGTATCGCGATGAAAAGACCGATGCGTCGGTGAGACTTGAGGATTATCTGAGATAAACCGTGGCGAACAATCACAGGTCGGGAAGGTGGGCTTGCCCCCGCCCGTGACGAAATGAAAGAGACAAGCGGGGGCAAGCCCACCTTCCCGACCTGTGATTCTTCATGGTGCTTTGGTCTCCCCTATTCTGCTTATGTTCACTCCAGCGGATCGACTTCAACACATTGGCAAGAGCGCGACGCGAGTGCTCTACGACAGCGCGCCGCCCGGATCGATCAACCTCGGACTCGGTGAGCCTGACTTTGCGACTCCTGAAGTTGTCCGCCACGAAGCAATCCGCGTTATCCGGGAAGAACCGATCACTTACACTACGAATGCCGGGATTCTCCCGCTACGTGAGAAGATCGCTGACTACCATAACGAAGGGCTGTCATCGCCCTTCGCACCCGACGCTGTATGCATCACCACCGGCGCAGAAGAAGCAATCTTCGACGTGATGATGACGATACTCGGCCCCGGTGACGAAGCATTGCTGCCTGATCCCGGCTACATCGCTTATCCGGCGATAGCCCAAATCGCCGGCGCCGATGTTCGCTATTACGCGACTCCTGCGGCAGGCGGGTTTGCGTTTGATCGCGAGAGCTTCGCGCGCGCGGTGACCGACAAGACCAGACTCGTGGTCATCAATTCGCCTTCCAACCCCACCAGCCGCGTGATCTCGCGTGACGACCTGCGATTCATTGCCGACCGAATTGCTTCGTCGAACGCATACGTGCTCGCAGACGAGATCTATCGAGATCTGTACATCGACGAGCGCCCCGCGACTATCTCAGAGTTCTACGAAAGAACAATGATCGTGTCCGGTCTTTCAAAGATGATGAGCATGACCGGGTGGCGAATCGGCTGGGCGATTGGTCCCGAAGAAGTGATCAACCACGTCACGGTGATGCATCAGTATGTTTCGACCTGCGTGTCCGCGGTGACTCAGAAGGCCGCGATTGCCGCGTTCACCGATGAAGGCCGGAGCGCGACCGGCGCGATGCGAGACGAATTGCGTAAGCGACGCGATGTGATGGTGCGCGCGATCGAGAAAGAGCTGAAGCTTCCTTATGTCCAGGGCGAGGGCGCCTATTACATCATGCTAAACGTCTCGCAGTACGGGCCGTCGATGGACACGGCGATGGCGTTGCTCGACGATCGAGTGATCACCGTCCCCGGCTCGGCCTTTGGCTTGGAAGGCGAAGGCTTTTTGAGGTTGTCATTTTCAATCGAAGCGCCGCTGATCGAAGAAGGCATACGTCGCATCGCAAGGGGTCTCACAAAAAGACCCGCGGCATATTGAGAAACACGCCGGACTTGAGCTGGTCAATCCCGCCTCCATGATGCGTGACTAATCACTTTTTACGAATCAGATTTCAACGTTTGTATCCGCATCAGAACCGCGTCTGTTAGACTTTCGTTTTCATCATCATGAGCACAAAGTCGAGACTCAAGCGCGCCGCGATTCACGTTACCGGTTGGGGTTTTATCCTCCTTGGCATACTTGGTCTTGTCCTCCCGATTCTTCAAGGCGTTCTGTTCCTTCTGGTCGGGCTTTTCGTTTTGTCGAGTGTGTCCCCCTGGGCGGAGCGGTTGCTCCATAGACTCAGAAATCGTTTTCCGAAGACAAGCAAGAAGTTCGATGAAGCGAAGTCGATGGCAACAAGGGTTCAGACCCGGCTAGCCGCCAGGTTCGACCACGCGAAATCAAAGGTCCGAACCGCTCACGCACACGTCTTCAAGAGAAAGCGCGGCCATCACAGCATCTGACGGGAAGTCTTTGGGATGCGCTTTGACTCGAACAGCGGCACAGCCATAGAATTCTTACGTGAGTATTCATTGGTTAAGAGAAGCAAGTCGAGGGCTGGCCCTGCTAGTCGCTCTCGCGTTGATCGGTTGCTCGAGCGTCACGCACTCGAGCGTCGGCAACAACAATCAGCCTTCGAACGGCAACAGTGCCATGGAAAATGAACCCAACAAACCGGCCGGCGATGCCGTGGATAGCCGGCTCGTTTCCGCCAACACCAGCTTTGGGTTCAAGCTGTTCGCAGAAGTCGCGAAACAAGACGCGGGCAAGAACGTGTTTATTTCACCCGCCAGCGTGGGGCTCGCCCTTGCGATGACTTACAACGGCGCGGCGGGCGAAACTAAACAGGCAATGGGACGAGCCCTCGAAGCGCAAGGAATGAGTCTCGACGAGTTGAACGGCGCCTACGCGCAGTTAAGACAAGCTCTCGAGAGCGCCGACCCGAAAGTCGAACTGAGCATCGCCAACTCGCTGTGGGCAAGGAAAGGCTTATCCTTCAAGCCGGACTTTATTCAAAGGGACAAGCAATTCTATGGAGCCGAGGTGACAGCGCTTGATTTCGGCGATCCGAGCTCTGCCGCGACGATCAATTCGTGGGTAGCGGATAAGACAAAAGGAAAGATCAGCAAGATCGTAGACCAGATCGACGCCCAAACAATTCTCTTCCTGATCAATGCGATCTACTTCAAGGGGAAGTGGTCGATCGAGTTCGATAAGGCGAAGACCAAAGAGGACACATTCACGACCGGAGCCGGCCAGCAGAAACGTGTCCCGATGATGCATCAGTCGGGCAAGTACAACTACTATGAAGGGAAAACCTTTCAGGCGGTGAGCCTACCGTACGGCGACGGCCGCGCTAGCATGTACATCTTTCTTCCCGCGCAAGGATCGAGGCTTGATGAGTTTCAAAAAGACCTGACCGCCCCAAACTGGGAAAGCTGGATGAAACAATTCGTCCAAACCGATGGCTCCATCGCGGTGCCGCGATTCAAGGTCGAGTATGAAGTCGGCCTCAACGACGCTCTGACAGCGTTGGGAATGGGAATCGCTTTTAACGTTGAGCGCGCCGACTTCTCAGGCATGGTCCAGGGCTCCGAGAGAGCCTTCATCAGCCGCGTCAAGCACAAGACCTTCGCCGAAGTGAATGAAGAAGGCACCGAGGCGGCAGCGGTGACGTCAGTCGAGATGAGGGTGACCTCGGCGCGGCCGCAAAAGACTTTTCAGATGATCGTCGATCGTCCGTTCTTCTGCGCGATTCGGGACAACA
>JADGNW010000409.1 GCA_017883315.1 Blastocatellia bacterium
ATGCTCGAAGAACTGAAACCGACTCACATCATCACTCAATCGCAATGCGAAGTGTGCGCGGTCAGCCTGAAAGACGTCGAACAAGCTGTGTGCAATCTGACAAGCTCAAATCCCGTAATCGTCTCGCTCGAGCCGAACTCACTCGACGACGTATGGACTGACATTCAACGAGTCGGCGAAGCGCTTGGGGCCAGCGACCGCGCCGAGCAGCTCGTAGATTCACTGCAGAGTCGAATGGATGACGTCGTTCAGCGGACTCATTGGATAGCTTCGAATCCGACGCTTGCTTACATCGAATGGATCGATCCGCTGATGGCGGGCGGCAACTGGATGCCCGAGCTTGTCGAGATGGCCGGCGGCGTGAACCTCTTCGGCGAAGCGGGCAAGCACTCGCCCTGGATGACCTGGGATGAATTAGTAATGAAAGACCCCGACATCATATTCGTTTCGCCGTGCGGCTTTGACATTCCGCGCACCCTTGAAGAGATGAGCTTGCTCAGCGGCAAGGCTGAGTGGAAGAGCTTGAAAGCGGTTCGCGATGGGCGAGTGTTTGTCGCCGATGGCAATCAATACTTCAATCGCCCGGGTCCCAGGCTCGGCGAGTCGCTGGAGATTCTGGCTGAGGTGATTCATCCGAACGTCTTTCACTTCGGCCACGAAGGGGCAGGCTGGGTGAGGTATCCTTAACGCAAAGCCGCGAAGACGCAAGGACGCGAAGCTTTTTCTGGCCTGCCAATTTGCGTCTTGGCGTCTTTGCGTTAAGTTCCGAGGTAATCATGCAAAGAAAGAACATCGCAAGCGGTACGAAATGGGAGCCGATAGTCGGGTATTCACGCGCGGTTCGCGTTGGCGCGTCGGTTCACGTGTCGGGCACGACGGCAACCGATCAGGCGGGTAACATCGTTGGCAAAGGCGATGCTTATGCCCAGGCGGTTCAGGCTTTGAAGAATGTCGAAGCCGCGCTTCGGGCTGCTGGAGCCAGTTTCAAGGACGTCGTGCGAACGCGAATCTATGTGACCGACATCCAGGAGTGGGAGAAGGTCGCGCGAGCGCACGGCGAAATCTTTCGCGACATTCGTCCGGCGACCAGCATGATAGAAGTCAGCCGCTTGATCGATCCGGATATGCTGGTCGAGATCGAAGCTGACGCGATCATTCTCTAGTCCAACCCTAATCCAGGTCTTTCGGCACGACGACATGACGCATCAATCGCTCGATCAGGTTTTTTCGCCGCTCTACTCGGCGGCGGTGATGTTCCGGATTGAAGGCGCCGTTTGGGCTTGGGATGATCGACGATAGAAACGCGGCCTGGTCAGCGCCGAGGGCCGCCGCCGATGTGTTGAAGTAGTTATGAGCCGCCGCCTCCGCCCCATAAATTCCGTCGCCCCATTCAATCACGTTTAAGTAAATCTCCAGTATCCGGCGCTTGCCAAGAATCCATTCCATCTCTTTGGTGATCAATGCTTCGTGAAGCTTGCGCAGCGGATTCTTTGAAGTCGAGAGGAAAAGGTTCTTTGCCAGTTGCTGAGTGATCGTCGAAGCTCCTCGCTTGAACTCGCCGCGGTTCCAATCTTCTTCGAGCGCCTTCCTCATCTCTTCCCAATCGAAGCCAGCGTGGTCAAAAAACCGTGAGTCCTCTCCCGCGAGCACCGCCCGGATCAGGTTGCGTGAGATTCGATCATAAGGCACCCACATCTGAACTCGCTTTACTTCTTCGCCTTTAGCGCGCGCTTCAGAAGCACGCTGTTCCATCAAAGCAGTAGTTGACGGGTTCGAGCTTTTGAATCGAAAGATGCTGATGACTACCCAGGCTTGATACAGAATCGCGATGGCGACGAGCGCTAAGATTATCAGCTTCGTCCATTTCCACCATCGAGATCGGTTGGATTTCCGCGCGACGGTCCGAGGTCGGGCTCGATCAGTCTGAACCATGGCAGGCATTATACCCCGAGCGGCAACCGTCGTTCGAAGCGAACGGCAGCGGCTCGCCGCTCACTTATGCCTCCTTTTTTCAATTCCACTCATATGTGAATCCCGGCCTGCTGCCGAGAGAGTACCGGAACTCGATTTGCGCGCCACATCCAGCCAGGCTCAGGGCATGCAAAACCACCGGGAAAGTTAGTCCTGATTCATACTCATCGAGCACAATCGACTCGAAGACCGTCACCTTCGTCAGCAGCATTAATTTGAGCTCCTCATTCACCCCTCTCGGAATCTCGAGCACGACCGCAGGCAAACGAGCTTCTCCAATAGGATTCTCTCTGCGCAACGACTCGGAGAGATCGTGTGAATCCTCGGCTGTTAACGTGAATATTCGACCAAGCTTGATTCTGTTCTTGATATTCGGGGCGATGTCGGACCCGGAAGACAATGTCGATAGCTCTTCAGTCCAATCACAGAGACAGGCATCGACAGTTATCTTCTCAGGAATCAAGATGCCGCCGCGACATAGCTGGAACGCAAGGTTTAGCGTAGCGGCCACCTGTGGTTCCTTTTCCAGTGCCCTCTGCATTGTCTCAACGATAACGATATGAAGCGCGCGTGGAGGTTGGTGACCATAGGATGCGGCATCACATTGAACGTAATCACGTACAAAAGCGTCCAGTCCAAGAGTGTGAAACATGTGCGCCGCGGACTCCAAAGAGCGGTTGTGTATATCGAGCAGCGTGAACTGTACCTGGTCAGCACGAAATTGCGTGGTCAAAAGAACGGCAAATGGCGCGAACGGCCCGCACCCGGCATAGAGAATCTCTATCGGCCGGTCAGGAAATCTTTTCTGGGCTGCAAGCACGGCCGACCATGTGCCTCGCAGGGATTTGGCGGTTCTCGCGGAATCGAGGACACACGCCGAGGCATCTTTCGGAGAAATGGCTGTCCCATTTGGAAGGAGGCTATCAGTTGAATGGGCAGGGTCATCAAAGACCGCGTCGATACCTGTGATGTGCGCGAGTAATGAATACAGCCGTGTCGCTGCTGCCTGGAGATCCGCTTGAGACTCTTGAAAGAGCAATTCGTCGGCGATTTGTTTCAACTGATGAACATAAGAAATCGTGCTGGGACGTTTCATGCTCTTATCATTAAGAACTCGCGCTTCGCTGAACGGATTCTCGCGAGAGCATTTCCTGCCTAACTTCGCTTCGAATGGGTCGCGTTCCAGATGAAGTAGGCCGGTATTCCGGCCATCACGATCGCAAAAACCAGGAGCGCGCCGCTCGAGTCATACGGCAACTTGCTCCCGGTGAACAGTGCGCGATAGTAGGCGAAGTTGTCGTTCAAGCCGTGAACGAGATCTTGCACCAAAGCGTTCCCGACTAAAAAAATCACCGCCAGTATGAACAAGACGGGAGTGATCGGATAACCCCACGTCTTGTAAGTTCGAGGAAGGTCCGGGCGCTTGCGGCGCAGCGCGTAGACCGCCGCGGCTCCGGCCGCATAGAAAGGCCATATCGCGAGCACGAATGCGTCGGTCAACTGCTCGAACGATCTGACCATCACAAACACGATTGCAAGCGCAGCAGCAAGCGAGATCGCGACGTGCGGGGTCTTGAACCGAGGATGAACCGAAGCGATCTTCTTGAAGAACAGTCCATCATCCGCCATCGCGAAAAAGATTCGCGGACCGGTCATCATCGAGCCGTTCAGTGTGCCAAATGCGGAGATCATCACCGCGATTGCAACGAGCTTGACTCCCGTTTCGCCTACGATTCTGTAAGCCGTGTCCGCAGCGACCAGCTTCGAGTTAGCAATCTGTGGGATGTCGAGCAGGTGAAGGTAAGCGAAGTTTGCAAGCAAGTAGATGGCGATCACGGCAAGCGTTCCGCCGATGATCGCCAGCGGCAAGTTGCGCTCGGGCCGCTTCACTTCCCCGCTCAGAAACGTCACGTCCGCCCACCCATCGTAGACCCACAACAAAGAAATGAATGCCAGCCCGAACATCACTAGCGTAGTATGGGCGGGCACTTCGGCTGGTTCTGCGGGAGGGGGTGCGGGGTTGTTTCCTCCAATGACGAATGCCGCCAGCACGAGTATCACCAGCGCGCCATACTTCGCTCCGGTCGTTAGGTTCTGCACGAGCGCTCCCAGCTTGACGCCGAGAATGTTGAACACCGCAACAAGCAGAATCGCTCCCGCCGCTACGTAGTGCACCCCTCTCGGGCTATCAACGCGAAGCAACCGCAGGAAATATTCCGCGAATACTGTTGCAACCGCCCCAAGCGCGGACGCGCGAATGATCGTTAGCTCCGACCATCCGAACAGAAACGCCGGAAGTTTCCCCCATCCTTCACGCAGATAGACGAAGACTCCGCCCGTCTGAGGCAATGCGCCCGCAAGCTCAGCAAGAGTCAAAGCGCCGCATAAAGAAAAGAAGCCGCCGAGAGCCCAGAGCAGCAAGTACAAGCCTTCGTCTGGGACCTTCAGCGCAATTCCAGCGGGCGAGCGAAAAATGCCGGTGCCAATAGTCGAGCCAATCAACACAGCTATCGCGCTGATCAACCCGAGCCTTCGCGGAAGCGCCGTTCGACTTCCAGCGTCGGCTTCCGCCGCTTCATTTTGTTCTGCCGTTGTCTCCACGAGTTCAGGCGAGATTATAGTTCGCTTCGATAGTCGTCAAGGCAGGAAGCGCATATGCGCTTGCGGTTGAAATCGGAACTTGCGCTCAGGATGGAAGCTGAAGCTGGTAGCTGTGGGGCGGAGCAAGCATTATAACTTCGCGACGAGGGAAGCTGTAGATGACGTCGAAATTGTTAGTCACGTCCCGGCCGAGCACTGACATCTCAGAGCTTTCGCTAACGGTGAAAACCCCGAATGCGCCTCGTACCGTAATGAGTTGTCCATCATCCCGGAGGAATCCAACGACCGTTTGAACGGTGATTGAGCCGGCCTCTCCTCCGACACCCGCAAGATGAATCTGCTCAGTCTCGTCTGTTGCCAGAGGCTGAAGCAAGGCAAGAAGATCTACGCTGAAGACCGTGCGGTCCGCGCCTCCGTCGAGCAGGAACGTGACTTCAATCATTTGTCCATCGGCTATGCGCACCGATCCCGTTATGCTAGGTCTGATGACGCCGTCGTCACACTCCAACCATTCACCGTTGACACGCATAGATTCGGCTCAGCTTCTTGCGCGGGATGTAGCGGACGTGTGGCGCCTCGTCAGGATACTTCTCGCTGACTAGACGCCTAAGCTCTTCCGGCGTATCGGCAACAAACAATTCCTCGCTTGCAGCGGCGACGTAACGACCTCTGTAGCGTTCGTACACTTCCAGCTCCCTGAGGTGTTCACTGAACCATTGCCGATTGCGCCTGGCCTTCTCGAACCGAACCGCCAGTTCAGGTGGCATCGGGCCCTCTTCGATGATAAGCGGCTCGCTCATATCAAGATAATACTCCAGATGTGTCTGCCCAAGTCAATCTGTTGCCTGCCAGAGATTCGCGAGGCGCACCGCTGTTTAGTGAACGTAAGAATCGGACCGGCGATCGGATTTGCTTGCCGTGCGGGGTGACCGCGTCTACCGCTTGAGCCATGAGCGAACGGTTAGATACAGCACTACAAGTCCCGCTATCATCGCCGTGCCCATAAGCGCCATCGAGTATTGATGCAGATCATTGAACTGCATTCTGAGCGGATCGCCGAGCGGAACGTCGTCGATGTGTCCACCCATCCCGGCACGCAGCGAAACCATCTGAGGCGAAATCCAGAAGCGCGACAACGCAGCCGCCGCGAACATAACGAGGACGAGAATGACCCCGAGGCTTTTGCTAAGTTTGCTTGTATGCCTGGCGCGCCAACTCGCAGCTTGAATGAGAATCAATAGGGGACCGATTACCAAACCAAGCAGTTCGACCTTGCCAATTGTGCTCGTGACCATCACGCCCGCAAGCTCACGCGTCGGAAGCACGGCGAATGCGCTCGGCGCCACGGCGAAGCTGAAGAAGATCATCGAGCCTATCCATACACCGAGCAGCAAGACTTCGGCGAACGCGGCAATCTGTTGAGCTACCCCCAACCGGGCTCCCAGAGCTGCTTCTACGGCGGATGATGTATTGATACTGCTGGCCATCTTGAATGCCACCGTCGTTACTGCGCGGCGAGTTCTCGGTCCTTCTCCCGATCTTCCGCGGAAATAGGATGACTGCCGAGAAACCGCTCGGCGTCGATCGCGGCCATACAACCGGTGCCCGCCGCTGTGACCGCCTGACGATAGACCCCGTCCTGCGCATCCCCGCACGCAAACACGCCGGGGATGTTAGTCGCGGTTGAACGATCCCTTGTTTTGAGATATCCGACGTCATCCATATCAAGCTGGCCTTTGAACAGCTCGGTGTTTGGCTGATGATCAATCGCGATAAACACGCCCTCTGTGGGAAACACTCGCTCTTCACCGGTCTTCAAGTTCTTCAGCCGCACGCCGGTAACACCGGTCTCGCGCGAGCCAAGTATCTCTTCAACCGCCGTGTCCCAGATGAAATCAATCTTCTCGTTCTTGAAGGCCTTATCCTGCATGATCTTTGAAGCGCGCAAGGCATCGCGGCGATGAACCACCGTCACGCCGGTCGCGAACTTCGTGAGGAATGTCGCTTCTTCCATCGCGGTATCGCCCCCGCCTACAACAACCAGCGGCTTGCCCCTGAAGAAGAACCCGTCGCAGGTCGCGCAAGCCGAAACGCCGTTGCCACCCAAGCCTTGCGGGATCGGCGCTTCGCCGGGAATGCCGAGCCACTTGGCCGAAGCCCCGGATGCAATTATCAACGTGTCCGCCTTAATGATTTGATCTTCGGTCTCGAGTGTAAACGGCCGCTTGCTCAAGTCAGCCTTGCTCACCCAGGTAACCAGAAACTCCGTATCGAAGCGCCGAGCTTGCTCCCGAAATTCGTCCATCAGGATCGGGCCCATGATCCCGTTCGAGAAGCCCGGATAGTTTTCGACATCGGTTGTGATCATCAACTGGCCGCCGGGCTGCGGACCTTCAACCACTAGGGGCTTGAGGTTCGCTCGCGCTGCGTAGATTGCCGCCGTCAGACCGGCGGGTCCGGACCCAAGAATGACCACTTCTTTGTGAATAGTATCTTTCGCCATAAGTGCTCTCCACAACTCCTTGGCACAAACCGCTGGTTTATCTGGAACCAGCGCGATTTAGCACGAAGGATGCCATCAGCCTGACACCGAACCCGGTCGCGCCTTTTGCGATGTACGGTTTTTCTTTCTCGGTCCACGCCGTGCCCGCTATGTCGAGATGAGCCCACGGCACTGACGCGGCAAAGTGCTTCAAGAAAAACCCCGCAGTGATCGAACCGGCTGTCCGATTTCCTACGTTCTTCACATCGGCGATGTCGCTCTTGATGATCTCACCGTAGTCGTCGTCAAGCGGCATAGGCCAGAGCCGTTCTCCGCACTGCTCGCCCGCCGCTACCAGATCATCGATCAATTGCTGGTCGCTTCCCATCACCGCCGCGCGAGTCTCACCCAATGCAATGACGCACGCGCCGGTTAGCGTAGCTGCATCGACTACGCAAGTCGCGCCGTTGTTAATCGCGTACGTGATCCCGTCAGCCAGAACCAGCCGGCCTTCGGCGTCGGTGTTTACAACTTCAATCGTCTTTCCGCTGAGGCTTCGTACAACATCGCCGGGTTTAACGGCTCGACCTGACGGCAGGTTTTCAGATGCAGGCACGACTCCAATCACGCGCACGTTCGGGCGCAATCGCGCGATCACTTGCATCGCTCCGATTACCGCAGCGCCGCCGCACATGTCGTACTTCATCTCTTCCATTTTGGCTGCGGGCTTGATCGAGATCCCGCCCGAGTCGAACGTTATTCCTTTTCCAACAAGCGCGATTAAGTCGTCCGAACCGCCGCCGACATTCTTACCGTCCGGCTCGTACCTGAGCACGATCAATCGCGCAGGCTCATTACTGCCTCGCGACACTGCAAGCAGCGCTCCCATGCCGAGCCGTTTCATCTCGTCTTCACCGAGCGCTTCGAACCCGAGCCCTTCTTGCTCCGCCATTTTCTTTGCTCGAGACGCCAGTTCACTTGGGGTCATCACGTTCGAAGGCTCAAAGCCAAGCTCCCGGGCGAAATTGGTTGCTTCTCCCATCGCGCTGCCCGCTTTGATCGCGCCGTCGAAGTCAGGCGGGTCCGGCAGTTCGCTTATCAAATCGAGAGCCTCGATCTCCGCCGCTGATTCGTCATTAGACCTATACAGATCGGCGCTCATCTGACCAATAAGCGCGCCTTCAACGATAGCTTGCACGAACGTTTCGGTCTCCAGCTTCCGCGTGACCAGAAATGCCGCCGAGCGAATGACGCGATGCTTGAGCAAGCTACGGATCGCGGCGCCCGCAAGCCGCCTCACGCTTACAGAGTCGATGTCTTCGGCTTTGCCTGCGCCGTATAAAAGCAACCGCTTGGTTGAAAACGGCCCCACATTTTGAAGCAGCACCGAGCTATCGAGCTTGCCCGTCATCTCTCCTTCATCGAATAGCGAAGCAACCGCGCCGCGAGTCAGGTGATCCAATGCCGCAAGGGCGGACGCGTTCTCTGAATCGTGCGGGGTCTCGCCCTCGAAGACCGGCACTATGAGCACGTCTTCGCTGATCTCTCCCAAACTGGTGCGGCTGGCAGTGATCTTCATTTGATTAGTGGTGACTCCTTTCTACAACCTTGCGGGCACGCGACCTGCACGCCACTCTGTTTGTGCGAGCGAGATGCTATGAATACCGCCAGTCTAAAGCGCGTGAATTATCGCCTCAGTAAAATCGAGCGTAGTCGCCTGGCCACCCAAGTCGCGCGTCAAGACCTTGCCTTCGGCCAACACCTTCTCAAGAGCAGCTTGAATCCGCAGTGCCCTGTCGCGCTCGTTCAGGTGCTTCAACATCAGGACGGCGCTGAGCAGCAAGGCCGTAGGGTTAGCGATGCCGCGACCGGCGATGGTTGGAGCGGCGCCGTGTACCGCTTCGAACACCGCGATCTCTTCACCGATGTTCGCGCCCGGCGCGACGCCGAGTCCGCCGATAAGCCCCGCGCACAAATCCGACACAATGTCGCCGTACAGGTTCTCGAGCAGCAAGACATCGAACTGGTTCGGGTTTATCACAAGCTGCATGCACGTGTTATCAACTATCAAGTCGTCAGCCTTGATCTCCGGATAATCCTCGGCGACTTCGCGAAAACACCGGAGAAAGAGACCATCGGACAACTTCATTATGTTTGCTTTATGAATCGCCGTGATTTTCTTGCGCCCTTCAAGGCGGGCATACTCGAAGGCGAACTTTGCAATTCGGCGAGAGGCCTTGTCGGTGATGATCTTCAAGCTCTCGACGACCCCGGGAACAACTTCGTGCTCGAGACCCGAGTAAAGATCTTCAGTGTTTTCGCGCACGACAATTAAGTTGATGTCCTCGTAGCGGCTCGGCACGCCTTTGAGCGATTTGATCGGCCGCAGGTTGGCGTAGAGATCAAGAGCTTTTCTCAAGCGCACATTCGAACTCACAAAGCCCGTTCCGATCGGAGTCGCGACCGGTCCCTTCAGCGCGATCTTGTTACGTTTGATCGAGTCGATCAAGTCCTGCGGCAACGGATCGCCAAAGCGGGACAGCGCTTCAGCGCCGACAACGAACGTTTCCCATTCAGCTTCGAACCCGGTAGCTCGCAACACTGAGATCGTAGCGCCCGTTACTTCGGGGCCTATGCCGTCGCCGGGTATGAGAGTGATCTTGTGTTTCATTATGAGTGCCTCCGTACAGACAGGCCCATCGAGCCCGTCACAAGCAAATAATGATATACGAGCGGCCAAGCGCGACACAAACGCCGCATTAGTCATTCGTCATTGGTCATTCGTCATTGGTCATTCGATTGCTGCCTGACTGCTGCGCTCTGCCTACCGCCTTCTGACTACTGCCTTCTGACCTCTGACCTCCTATTAATTGACAAAGCTAATCCGCTCTTCTAGCCTTTAGGCACTGACTTTTTTCAGTATCAGGCTTTGCGCGAGGAACCGATGTACGAAGTGATGATCGAAGAAGAATTCTCAGCAGCCCATGCGCTGCGAGGCTACCGCGGCAAGTGCGAGAAC
>JADGNW010000410.1 GCA_017883315.1 Blastocatellia bacterium
GGAACACCTTGGCCACCTTGTTCAGCAAGTATTCGCCGTACGTGCCGCTGAAGTCGTGAACGCTGGCTCGATCCCAACGCTTGTCTCTGTCGTCGTCGATCGGCGTTGCTACTTCGATCGGTCTCACTTCAGCGTTGAAGTTCGGATCAAAGAAGAACGGAAAGGACAGCCGGTCGTATTTAGAAGGGCTTCTCACGCGATGAGGCGTCGAACGGTACAAGCCCCCAGTCATTCGATCGAGCATGTCGCCGATGTTGCAAACGAACGAGCTCGGCACCGGCGGCGCATCGACCCAGCCTGACTTTGATCTCACTTGCAAACCACCAGTTCGATCCTGTTTGAGAATCGTCAACAAACCGTAGTCGGTATGCTCGCCAACTCCCCATCCTCGCTCTTCGACCGTCGCCGGGTCCGCCGGATAGTTAAAGATGCGAAATAGAATCAGCGGATCATTCGTGTAGCGCTCTGCGAAATAGGATTCGTTCAGTCCAAGACTAAGTGCGATGCCTTTCATCAACGTGTGACCGAGCCTGGTCATCGCGGTCATGTATTCGAGAACCGTTTCGCGAAACAGAGGAACGTTGTCCGGAAACAGATTCGGTCCGTGCATCGGAGTCCCCGACATGACTAGCGGGTGGTCCGCATCGAGTTCGGCGCCGAAGTAAAGACCTTCTTTGAGATCGGGCTTACCCGAAGTCATCTCTCCGCCAACAGGAAAGTAACCGCGCCAGGCTCGGCCTCCCTTCTCCATGCAAATGCCGAGTTTCCTTTCGAGATCCTGAGCAAAGAAGCTCCTGCTCAAATCTTCGAGCTTGCGTTGAAGGCGTTCGTCAACCTGGTGCCCAACGATGTAGAAAAACCCCGACGCTCGGCAGGCGTGCGCGATTTTAGATGCAACAGCACTCCCATCACCGATGTCAGTAACCAGCGGCTCGATGTCTATAATCGGAAGCCTTGAAAAGTCGCCCGGCATCGCCGCGCTAGAACGCGCCCTCGTCAGCCGACGGACCATAGATCGACGGCACCGGGATGTCATTCAGCCGCAGGTAAACGCCAAGCTGCGCCCGGTGATGGACATTGTGGTTCATGACAAAGCTTCGCAACGCCGCGATCCGAGGCAGAGTGAATATGGTCTTGCCGCCCGAGATCAGCGTCCACGGCTTGAGCAACTCCTGATCACTTGCGCCGGCGATGGCGGCTCGAGCGGCGGCGATGTTTCCGTCGAACCTCGCGAGAAGCTCCTCTCGCGTTTTGCAGGGATCAGCCTTTAGAGGCGGTGCGCCTTCCGGCGCGATATCGATCGAGTCTTTCTGGATCGTGATGACCGTCCAGCTCGGCAATGTCGCGAGGTGCGTTGCCAGGGCGCCCATCGAAAAAGATTTCTGATGAGGCTTCCAATCGAACTTATCGTCGGGAACTCGCTCGAGAGTCTTTCGAGTGTTCGCCATCTCGTGATCGAACTCCGGTAGAAGTGCTTCACTGAGTGCCATATGTTCCTCCAGGTCAGATTTGATTTCTTCGTTCTCCTAAAAAGAATAATGACGGTGGCTCGAAGTGTCCATAAGCTTATCTTGTCGGCTCTCAAGAATCTCTCTTGATCAGTGCTCGATCGCGAGGTTCGGATCACTTACTCCAGCGCCGCTTAAGTCACGAAATCGA
Source organism: Blastocatellia bacterium (assembly GCA_017883315.1). Lineage (GTDB taxonomy): Bacteria > Acidobacteriota > Blastocatellia > UBA7656 > UBA7656 > Onstottus_A. The sequence continues at coordinate 1,660 of JADGNW010000410.1, forward strand.
CATTCGGTTAAGGCCATTCGTTTGACTATGCCGCCCCCGACTGTTAGAGTTAACTCGAACTGAGTTCAGCTCACTCTCTTCTCAGCCTTTCTGGAATCACCCAGACTATCTGAACCTCACAGCTCACCGAAAGGACTACTCATGTCAGCAAAACTTTTTGTTGGAAATCTCTCTCCGGACACCACGGGTGATGAACTCCGAACGCTTTTCGCCGAAGTGGGTGAGGTGGATTCGTGTCAGTTGATAACAGACCGCGACTCAGGGCGTTCGAAAGGATTCGCGTTCATCGAGATGAACACCACAGACAACGCGAACACCGCCAAAGAGAAGCTCAACGGCCAGGACCTTCACGGGAAACCGCTCAAGGTGAATGACGCTAAGCCCCGAAATTAGATCGGTGTTAGAACGGTCACGGCGACCAGGCAGGGCTCCTGTTTCGAAGCCGTGGCTAGTCTCCCGATTTGAACCCCAGGGAATCTGAGTTGGTCGCTTCTGCCCCCTTTTGCCAACGCCTCTCACTTAAGGAGTCGCAAAATGTCCATCGAAGATTTCGCACAAACACTAAAAACAGCTTCGTCCACCCGGACGGCGGCGATCATCGGGATCATTGCAGCCCTAGTCGGCCCGATCGCGATGATAGCCTTCGGCGGCACTGAGGCCAGCAAAGTACCGTGGTTCATCTGGGTGCTCGTGTCTCTAGTCCTCCTGCTGGTCATCGGCGCGGGATACTATTTGTTCACGCGCACGCACGACGGGAAGGAAATCTCTATCAGGCCAAGCAGCCGCTAAGAGCTGTCGCCATTGGTCGAAACACGAATTGCGTTTGACATACAACGGAGGGGGGTTCAGTGATGCTCACGATTGGAAACAAGGTCATCTATCCCAGTCACGGTCCGTGTCTTGTGAGCTCTATCATCAACACAACGGTCGATGAAAGACCGATGACATTCTATCAACTGCTCGTGCTGAATGATCGGCGTGGGCAACTGCTTGTGCCTGTCGATAAGGTCAAGGTTGTAGGCATACGTCCGCTCTTGAACAGACCCGAAATCCCAAAGCTTCTGGATCAGCTTAAGAGACCTTCGACGGCATCCACTGATCGCAAGCAGCGCGTCCGCGACAACTTGAAACTGCTTCTGTCAGGATCAGCATTTGATCTGGCTGAGATTGTTGAGTCCCTGACTGAGTTGATTGAAACGAAGGCGCTGTCATTTGGCGAACGGTGTACTCTTGAAAAGGCGAAACGGCTGCTGGTTTGCGAGATCTCGGAAGTGATGGGCGAGACAAAACAAGAAGCAGAGGATTCAGTCGACCGTGCGCTCATCGCGCGAACAAGAATCCAATGATTGCGCGCCCATAGCCGATTGACGAAATCAGCTATCCGATAATTCCGACCCGCGTCCTCTCCTCCACGAAGGGCAGGGCTATGAATTACGCTGGGTCGTTGTCGTGGATCTGTTGCTCTATTTACTCACAGTGTAAGCGAACATGTTCTCAGGCATTGGCAAGGTCTTCAGCGCCCAATATCGGATACGCTTTGAGCAAGTCCCCTTCAGTGGTCCCTAATCGTCTCGCCTGTTCGAGCACCCAGACCGGTATGCGTGTACCGACGATGCAAGGCTCACCACCACAGACGTTCGGATTGGTCTCGATTCCAGAATGTTCCAAGATCACGCCTATCAGTACTGAGCCAGAGTCAGAATGCCGGAAGCAATATCATCAACCTGCGGGAGGATCTCATCCTCAAGCTCCGGCGCGTAAGCCACAAACGTGTCAAGCGAAGCTACTCTCCTCACGGGCGCGTCGAGGTACTCGAACAACTCATCCGCGATGCGAGCCGCTATCTCTGCGCCGTAGCCCCACGACTCGACGTCTTCGTACACAATCAGCGCTTTGTTCGTCTTTTGGATCGATTGGCTAATCGTCTCCCAATCGTAAGGGCTCAAGCTGCGCAGATCAATCACCTCCACGCTCACGCCGTGCTCTTCTTCGACTCTCTTGGCGGCGACCATCGAGCGATACACTGTCGCGCCGTACGTGATTATCGAAACGTCTGAACCTTCGCGCACCACGTTAGCTTTTCCGAACGGGATCATGTAATCCGGGCCGGGGTACGCGCCTTTGTTGTGAGTCTGACGATACAGATGTTTGTGTTCGAGGAACATCACCGGGTCGTCGCAGCGAATCGCCGTGCGAAGCAGCCCGTTCGCATCAAGCGCATTCGAGGGCATCACGACTCGCATACCCGGCGTGTGAGTGAACAGCACTTCGCTGCACTGGCTATGATAGATCGCGCCGCCTTTCAGGTAACCGCCGGTCGCTACGCGAATCACCAGCGGGCACTTGAAGGCGTTGTTCGAGCGCCATCGCAGCGTTGGCAATTCGTTGCGGAGCTGATGATAAGCCGGCCAGATGTAATCGAAGAATTGAATCTCGGGGACGGGCTTCAAGCCGCGCGTCGCAAGCCCAATCGCCCGGCCGATGATGTTCGCTTCGGCAAGAGGCGTATTGAACACGCGCGCGCTGCCGAATCGGCGTTGCAGGTTGTAGGTGACTTTGAATACGCCTCCCTTCCCTTTCACTTCTTCGAGGTGTTCTTCGCGGCTGCAATCGGCAACGTCTTCGCCGAACACAAGGATGCGTTCGTTCCGAGCCATCTCGTCGTGCAGGCACGCGTTGATCAGATCGAGCATGGTCTTGGGAGAGCGGGTGTCTTGTTCAGCGGCAGGCACGATGCCTGCGCTCCCCTCAGGTACGCTTTGAGGTCCGCTCCCAGGGTTGTCGAAGTCTTCGGAAGTCGGATCAACATCGGGAGAGTAAACAAACAGTTTCACGATCTCTTTAGCGGGCTTGGGCGCGGCAAGGGCTTCGTCAGCGGCGCGAGTCACCTCGCCGTCAACTTCCTCGGTGATGAGCTTGATGTCGTCTTCGGTAGCCAGCCCTTCGCTAATGAGAAGAGCCCGGAACGTCCGTGTCGGATCGTGGCGCGTTTCATCCTCGATCTCTTCGACACAACGATACTGTTTCTCGTCGTCCGACTGAGAATGTGAGTAAGGCCGCACAACGTGCGCGTGGACGAGCGCAGGCCCGCGACGCTCGCGGCAATGAGCGACGGCGCGTTGCATCGTTTCGTAGCTCGCCATCGCGTCGCAGCCGTCGACTTCTTCGATAAACAAGTTAGGAAACCCGGTGACGAGTTTTGAAATGCTGCCGCCCGCGGTTTGAACTTCAACCGGCACCGAGATCGCGTAGCCATTGTCTTCGATCAGGTAGAGCACCGGCAGCTTCAAGTTGCAAGCGGTGTTCAGTGATTCATAGAACTCGCCTTCGCTTGTCGTCCCGTCGCCGGCGGAGACATACACGATCGAGTCGTGCTGATAGCCGTCGACGTTATGCGCCGGATCGCCGATCAACTCGGCTCGATAAGCCGCTTCCGCGCAGCCCACCGCTTGCAAGAACTGGGTGCCGGTAGGTGACGATTGCGAAACGATGTTGAGCGGCTTGCTGCTCCAATGACTCGGCATCTGACGCCCACCCGACGCGGGGTCGGTCGCCGCGCCAACGGCTTGCAAGAACATGTCTGTCGCGCTGACACCGAGCGCGAGGCACAATGCGCGATCACGATAATAAGGATAGAACCAGTCGTGACCGGGTTTCATCGCGAGCGCCGCAGCTACCAGCACCGCTTCGTGGCCGGCGCCCGATATTTGAAAGAAGATTCTGTTCTGCGCCTTGAGCTGAAGCTCTTTGTCGTCAATGCGGCGAGACATCAGCATCAAGCGATAGACCTTGAGCATCGTCTCGCGGTCAAGCCCGTGATGTTTTTCAAATTCCGGTTGTGCAGCCATCCGCCTGCCTTTCAATCGAAGATTAAGGATTGAGAATAGATGATCGACGATAGATGATCGCGCATTAACTGTCTATCCTCTATCCGCTATCCTCTATCCTCGATCTTCATCCTAGCTCTTCACTGTTGCTGCCGAAGCGGGGCGATACTCGACAATGTGGCCGGCTATCGCAGAAGCGGCCACCGTGTAGGGCGAAGCCAAATACATCTGACCCGGCCCGCTGCGTCCGGGAAAGTTCCGATTCTGCGCGCTGATCACAACTTGCTGTTTGGAGGTGCTAACCCCGGGACCTGCATTAATACATGCGCCACAGCTCGGCTCGATTACGTTTGCGCCGACCTCGCGCAGCACGTCGATGTAGCCACGTTCTTCGCAGTACTGGCGGACTTCAACCGAGCCGAATTGAATAAAGCATTGCACGTCTGGATGAACGCGCAGCCCACGAGCGAGAGCTTCGCGGAACACGCGAACATACATATCCAGGTCTTCCTTTTTACCGGCGGTGCACGAGCCGCCGTAAGCGATGTCGATCTTCACCGGCGCAGGAAGCTCGTCAACGAAGATTCCGTTGCCGGGATCACCGGGCGACGCGATCATCGGTCGCAAGTCGCTTGCGTCGATGTCAACCGTCAGGGCGTATTCCGCATTCTCATCACTTTTCACTCCGTCACACAGTCGTTCGGCGTCTTCGCGAGCAATTCCGCGTCCGACCAGGAACTCGACGGTCTTCGAATCCGCCGCGACTATTCCGGTGAACGCGCCGACCTCGGCCGCCATATTCGTCATCGTCGCGCGCTCGTCGATATTGAGATCAGCCACGGCCTCGCCCGTGTACTCGACCAGGCGGCCGATCGCGTCGCCGTTGCGAACAAGCGGAGTTCGCAGTATCGCCAGCATGAAATCTTTCGCGGTCACGTTCTCAGGTTTGCGGCCGGAGACGCGGATGCGCACTTGCTCGGGCACGCGAACGCGAACGTCTTTGGTGATCCACGAATTGAAAACGTCCGTTGTGCCTACACCGAACGCTATGCAGCCTACTGCTCCCGCGTGCGGCGTGTGCGAGTCTGAGCCGATGATGATCTGACCCGGCAGCGCGTAGTCCTGGAGCATCAAGCTATGGCAGATTGCTTCGGAGCCTTTGCGGTCGAGCTGCTTGCCGTGAAGACGTATGCCTTGTTTGCGCGCGAAGTCTTCCTGCTTGCGTACGAGCTGATGAGCAAGATCGAGCAGCCCCATCGCCTTTCGCTCAGGCGGCATCACGTCATCGAGGAAAGTCAGATGGTCCTGAAAGAGATACACCGATGATGGGTCGTTGATCGGCTCATCGCCGACAAGCTGCTCGTAAAAGATCGCCGCCATCGGAGTCACGTACTCGTGACTGAATCTAATGTCGGTGCGAGCGAAACCTGCATCGCCGGGCTTGACCGCTTCCACGCCGACTTGATCTTTTGAAAGATCGGTTACGAAGTGTCGCGCGAAAATCTTTTCAGCGAGCGTCATCGGGCGACGCGAGGTGTTGATTGCTGGAATCGAGGCTCTGCCTTGGAGCCTCGCAACATTGAATGGAAACAGGCCCCCGTACTCGATGATCTGTCGAGTAATTTCATCTTCGCCGCGTGTAAATTCTTCGAGCGGAATCTCTTCACCACTTGCGACGCGCGCAATCAGATCGAAGTTCGTAGACGTGAGCAGCCCGAGGTTCTGGCAGTTCTGTTTATAAATGCGTTCGTGGTTTTCGGCGATGACCAACCGTATCCCGGCGGCGATTTCCGCGTAAGGCGAGGCCTCGCGGCTCGAGCCCTTGCCGCGCCGTTTGCCGGAGACGGATGCGATGAAGCCGCCGTTCTTGACGTCGTTGCGCTTTATCGGAAACTGGTCGCCGCACTTCAGTCCAAGATAGATAAACTCGCCGAGCGTTTCGTCAAAGTAGTAACAGATGTAGGCCGGGGTCATCTCGTCAGTCGAGATGTCGTTTCGAAGCGGCGGGATGTTGTTAATGTCTAAGTCGGCGCCCTCGATTTGCGCTCGCACCAGCGCGGGATCTTCGGCAAGGAAGAGAATGCGGCCGTTGAGTTGAACTTGAGAGGGGCGTTTCTCAACCTTGCGATTCAATAAGCTCTCGATCATTGATGACTCCTAGATAGAATTTAAGACAAGGCAGCTTGGGGGAAAAGACTCTTGTTTATCAACTGCCATTTTAACTCGGGCGGCAACACTTTGACAAAATGGAACCGGCATAGCGGTTGGCCGGCGCAGTCGCCCGACTACGGCGAGGTCTCATTAACACCTCACTTCAGTGAGGTGTCCGGCACGCGCCGATTGAACCCGTTAGACGGAGAAACCGTTGAAAACGGTTTCGGCTGAACGCCGGAGCCCTTCACCCAACTGAAGTTGGGTGTTAAGCAGAATCACGGATCGTCACCACAGATTGCTCATTTCAGATGCGTGTCGAACCAACGAACCACGCGGTTGAGCCTGTCGATCAAGTGCTTCTCCTCTTGCAAGCCGTGTGGCTCACGCGGATAAACAACAAACTCGCTTTCAACGCCATACCGTTTTAATGCGCGGTAAAACATCTGGCTTTGAGCTAATGGATCGGTGCGATCGCTCTCTCCGTGCAGCAACAACGTCGGCGTGCGAACGTTCTTGACGTAAGTCATCGGCGAGCTCTTCGCGAATCCTTCGGGCTTCTCATAAGGCAAGCCATAGAACCATTCGTCGTACGCCGGGCCGTCTTCCGTGCCGAACTCGGTGGCGAGATCGCTCATGCCCGCACCTGAGACGGCGGCCTTGAAACGATTCGTTTGTGTTACTGCCCACGCAGCCATGTAGCCGCCGTACGACCAACCGCCGATTCCTAATCTGTTCGGATCGGCAATCCCGCGAGCGATCATGAAATCGACTCCCGTGATTATGTCTTTGAAGTCGGCGCCGCCCCAATCGCCGCGATTCATCTCGACAAAGCGGTGCCCATATCCGAGCGAGCCTCGAATGTTCGGATAGAACACCGCGTACCCCCGCGCAGCCAGCAGTTGTCCCCAGGGCTCGAACGAATCTGTCCAAACACCGGTCGGTCCTCCGTGAACCATCACGACCATCGGGATCTTTGTTCCTTCAACGTAGCCGCGTGGCCTAAGAAGCAACGCTTCGATTTCAGTTCCGTCGAAGCTCTTGTAGCGCACGATCTCAGGTTTGATAAGCACGATCTTGCTCCAGCTCTCATTGATTCCCGTTACTTTCTCCGCTGGAGCTTCGCCGCTCGACAACCATAACTCCGGAGATTCAATCGAGCTCTCTCCCACGAAGACCAGCAAGCTGCCTCTTACGTCAAACGAGGATGGGCGAATCTCTCCAGCCGCCAACAGCGAGGGTTTGCCATCCTTGGCGATGACGCAGAACTGGCTCCTGGAGCCGTTTTCAGCGATTGCAAGAAGCGACTCATCCGGCCGCCAAACCGCGCTGAAGATCGGGCGGTCTATGACTGAACCGGTCAAGTTTCGCGGTGACCCTCCGTCGATCGGCTGCAGGTAAAGATCATGGGGCGTCGGCCCGTCCACTCGCGCCGCCTGATAAGTCACGCTCGTGCCATCAGGCGATACCCGAAGCGAGCCAAACGGTCCGCGCGGCGCAGCTATCTCTTTCATCTGCCCGTCAGCTATCGCAAGCGCAAACATGCGATGATTGTTTTGATCAGACTCGGGATGATCGGTAGCGGAAACGATCAGTCTGTCACCCTGTGGAGTCCACTGCGCTTCTGAGATCTGCCAGAGACCAGCGCTCAGTTGCCGCGTCTTCTTTGACTCGAGGTCAATAACCCACAGCCGCGCGCGTTTATCGTCTCGATCGACAACGCGAGCATCATCTTTATCCTTTTCTTTTTTCTCTTCGGCTTCGCTCTTCGGATCGGGCGCGATGAACGAGATCTGTTTTCCATCGGGTGACCATTCGAACGAGCGCACGCCGTTCTTGCCCTCGGTCAATCGCAAAGCTTCGCCGCCGTCGATGGGCATCTGATAAATCTGCGGAGAGTCTTCTCTATCCGAAATGAACGCGAGCTTCTTTCCGTCGGGAGACCAGCGCGGTGAATACTCCGACTTCGCGGAACTGGTGAATGGTCTCACCTCACGCGATCGCACATTCAACATCCAGATGTGTCTGCTGCGTGTCGAGCCCTTGGGAGGCTCACTGACGACAAAGCAAACGCGCTCGCCATCCGGCGAAATGTGAACATCAGCCAAGCCTTTTCTTGAGATTGCTTGTTCAGGTGTGAGCTGCGCTTGAGCGGGCGCAGGCGCCAGGAGCAACAGAAGCAGAGTGATCAGCATGATTGTCTCCCTCTTCAAATTATCCGGGATGATAGACGGCGCGACTTCCTTTCTCAACGCGTTGCTTTGCGGCTTGGCGACTCTGCGCCAGAGCACCTCAGGGAACAGTTCTTCGCGCAAAGACGCAAAGAACCGCAAATAACGCAAAGAGGTTACTCGACTCGAGCCAGCGACGCGGGGTCCAACAGCGTGAGCAATTGATCGCGCGCGCGTTCGACCGCATCCAGCTCCTTCGACTCGATGGTAATCTTCACCCTATAATCTTCACGAGTAAAAGTCGGGTACGAACCGATCTCGACTTCGGAATGATTAGCGGCGACGGCGTCCAGAACGGGCGCGATGTCGAACTCATCCTGGCGAGTGTAGATCGTGCGAATGTGAAACGGCTCAGCGCGAAAGCGTTCTCGAATCGCTTCGAACTTCTTGCGAAACAACTCGGGCACACCCGGAAGCACATAGACATTCTTCGTAGCCAGCACCGGCCAACGCATGCCTTCATCCCTGATCAACTCCGAACCTTCCGGCGTATCCGCCATTCGCAATCGGGCCGCATCGATGCCGTCTCCAAAGTAGCCGCGCAACATCGCTTCGAGCTCGGGATGCCGCACAACCTCGCAGTCGAACGCGCGAGCTACTCCCTCGATAGTCACGTCGTCGTGAGTCGGACCGA
>JADGNW010000411.1 GCA_017883315.1 Blastocatellia bacterium
GGTTACCAGGTGAGCCGCGTCGTCGGTCACCATCGCTCGGACTTTGCCGATATCGCGATCGAAGAACGCGTTGCCGACGATTCCGTTTTGAGCCGGGATCGAACCGGTGAAGATCGCCGCGTGTCCGCACGCGGTGTAGGTCGGCACATAATCGTAATTCGCATTAGTGAAGAACGCGCCTTGATTCATCAAGCGCTTGAAGCCGCCGTTGCCGAACAAATCGCCAAAGCGTTCGAGATAATCATAACGGAACTGATCGACTACAATGACCAGAACGAGCTTAGCTTTGTTCGCAGTCGCCCGCTGCGCATTGCCGCGAGCGGTGTTCTGCCTCTGTGCCGCGCTCGGCAGCGGAAGCAGAGCGACGACCAGGAGTAAGACAACAAAGAAAAAGGTGAGGGGTTGTTTCTTGGTTGAAGGTTTCATGGATTCTCACGCGGTTCTAACAGACCAAACCGTAATTCACGCGCGCGACTAGTGTCAACCTGAGCCCCTGAGAGGGTGCGCGTCATGTTCTCGCGCATACTCATTCGTAAGGCGACCGTGCGAAGAGTCGGGAATACCACCCACGGCAGCGGGTGGATCGTTCAGGTGCAGCCTACAAACGAAAGCGGCTCGACCGCTTCTTGGAATACCACCCACGGCAGTGGGTGGATCGTTCAAGCCCATCCTACATGGCGGGGCACGCGAGATTCCGTTTGGCCTTCTCTCCCCTCGCAGCGCGAGGGGAGAGAGATAACAAAACGGATGGGGGCCGGGCCGCATCTGTTGTAGGCCGCACCTGAACGATCCACCCACTGCCGTGGGTGGGATTCAGGAGTTTTCGCACGGTCTCGGGGAGAGGTGATTATGAAAGTGATTCAGCGTTGTGAAACGCGAAAAACTTGAAGCGCATCCTCTGAGAGTGCGGACACCTCAACGATCGCTGTCCGCTACTTGCGACTCGACCGCTTCAATGATGGCAGGTGTGATGTCGGTAAGGGAATGTACGCGGGAGCAGATGTAATCGCGACAGGCGCCGAAAGCGAGTGTAGCTACGGGATTGAACGTGTGAGTGCGAGTCGACGCGTCCTCGATGTTGCCATGGTCGCTCGTGATGACAACCGTCTGTCGCTCGAGATCGGCGGATTCAAGTACCGCTCGAACGAACCGCGTCAGAAGCGGAACGTGCTGCCGCGTTAGCGCTCGCGCGAGGTCCCTGTTTCGCTCGTGGCCTATCCGGTCGGTTATGAAGTGTTCATACAGAGTGAAGTCGTAGCCCGCTGCGAGACACGCGAGATCTCGGCCGGCTTCTTCGGGCTCGCGCGGCTTAACATCAAAGCCTCGGTCGATCAGAAACCTGTTGGTGAAGTCGTGACTGACTGCGCGGCCTTCCTGGAGGTCTTCAAGCATCCGCAGTCGAACGCCCGCCGACTGAGCGGCTACAGTCGTAGCCGAGATGAATCGCGGCGGGTTCTCGATGTAGTTTCGCGTGTAGGCGTTCGCGAAGGTGACCGACCGGCGCCGCGCCATCAGGTTCTTGTAGATCGAGTGCTCGGCGAGCGCTTGCTTGAGTCGAGGCGACGGATAACCGTTAAGATGCCGGCCGATCAACTTGGCGGCATTGAGTCCGGTGAGAATTGTAGTTTGTCCGGTCGCGCTCTGAGGCAGCCCTTCGACGCCGAGCCGCGCATCGGTTTCAGTCATCACCCCGTCGAATGGTAGTTGAGGGTCCTCGTTTTGAAACACCGAGAAAAATTCAGAGTCCAATCCATCAAGCGGATTGTGTTCGCCGCGAGTTCCTATTCCAACGCCATCTATGAAAATGAGAAGGACAGAAGAGGAGACGGGGCGACCGGGCGACGGGGCGACGGGGCGAATTAGAAGATGATTAGGCTCTAGTGAATTGTCCATTGGTCGGGGTGGTCAATCATTTTCACGAGTTGCCCAAGAATCTTATCGTAAGTGTCGTCGAGTTCGTCGCGCACGGCTAGTGATATGTAACCACAGCGCTAGGCAAACTCGAGCCAGACCCTCGTCTCTTCCGCGTCGCCTTCCGAGTCGCTCAGTTTGCTGATGAAGTGTGCTTCATAACGTCTCTTGCGCCAAGCTTCGCCGATATTCGTGCACACCGAGCGCGAACAGCGTCGCATCTGATCAACCATCGAATATCTCTCTTCAGCTGGGAACGTCTTCGTGAGCTCGAAAATCCGCATCGCCGCTTCCATCGCGGCTTGATAGACTCGCAGCTCTTTGTAGCTCCTGATCTTTTCTTTCAACGAGCCTCTTCCGTCTTCTCGCCCCGTCGCCCAGTCGCCCTGTCGCCCCGTCGCCCTGTCGCCCCGTCTCCCCCTCGCTCCTCGCCCCGTCGCCGTGTCTCCCCCTTACTCTTCTTCGGTCGGTCTGATTCTTCCCTCTTCCTGCGCCTGATGAATGATCTTTTGAGCGATCAGCGCGGGGACTTCGGCGTAGTGATCAAGCTCCATCGTGTATGACCCTCGCGCCCCGGTGATCGAGTTCAGCGTCGATTGATAAGACAGCATTTCCGACAAGGGAACCTGCGCCTTCACGACCGCTTGATTCCCCTTTGTGTCCATTCCTTGCACACGGCCACGTCTCGAGTTGACGTCGCCGAGGATGTCTCCTGAGTTTTCCTGCGGCGTCGTGATCTCGACGTTCATCACTGGCTCGAGCAGCACCGGCTTAACCTGCTCAATCGCCGTGCGAAATGCCTTACGCCCCGCCATCTGAAACGACAGATCGTCAGAGTCTACTGCGTGGAACTTGCCGTCGATCAGCTCAACTTTGAAATCAACCATTGGATAACCGGCGATGGCTCCGCGGGCGGCCGCGTCCTTGATTCCTTTCTCTACCGCCGGTCTCCAGTTTTGAGGGATCGCGCCGCCGAAGATCTTGTCGACGAACTGGAACCCTTCCCCGCGAGGCACGCCTTCGAACACGCAGGTAGCTTCGGCGAACTGGCCGCGCCCTCCTGTTTGTTTCTTGTGACGTCCGACAATTTCGGCGCGGCCCCTGAAAGTTTCCAGGTAAGCGACCTTGGGAGGATGAAGCTCGACTTCAACACCGTACCGGCGTTTCAATTTGTTCACAGCGACTTCGACGTGAGTTTGGCCCGAGCCGGAAAGCAGGAACTCATTCGTTTGGGGTTCGCGATCAAACCTCAGCGCCAGATCCTCCTCGAGCATCTTATGAAGGGCTTGCGAAAGTTTGTCTTCGTCGCTGCGAGTCTTTGCCGTTATGGCAAAGGCGACTGCCGGCCTGGGAAAGTGAACCGTCTCATAAACGATTGGCGAACCCTTATCGCAAAACGTGTCGCCGGTGTGAGTTTCTCTCAGCTTGGTCACAGCGATGATGTCACCGGCGTGAGCCTCCGCGACCTTCTCGAGCGCCTTGCCTTGCATCACGTGCAACGGGCCGAGCCGCTCGTTAGTGTTCTTGGTTATGTTGTAAACAGTCGCGTCGGACTTAACGTGCCCGGAGTAAATCTTGAACACATTGATGCGGCCGGCGAACGGATCGGCAACCGTCTTGAATACGAGTGCCGAGAACGGAGCGATGTCCAGGACCTCGCGCTCGATCTCCTCATCACTGTCGGGATTGGGATGGCCCTTCGCGGTACCGAGTTCATCGGGCGCCGGAGCCAGTTCGACTAAAGAAGTCAGCAGCGGTTGTATTCCGATGTTTGGAATGCCCGAGGCTACCAGGATCGGAAACAACCTGCGTTCGGTGATGGCAGCCTTGATGCCTGGGATCAGGTCTTCGTCGCTCAGGGTCCCGTCGGCGAAATACTTCTCCATCAACGCTTCGGAGCTCTCTGCTACAACATCGATTACCTTCTCTCGCGCGGCTTCCGCCGCGGCTTTCATCTCAGCGGGCACCTCGCCTTCGGTGGCCTTGCCACTTCCGTCTGCTTCGTAGCTATAAGATCGCATATGAATCAGGTCGATGACGCCTTTGAAGTCTCCCTCTCGTCCGATCGGCATTTGAACAGGCACCGCCGAGCGGCCGAACGCTTCGGTAATGCCGGCCACGGCCTGTTCGAAGTCGGCTCGTTCACGGTCCATCTTTGAGACGACGATGAGCCGAGGAAGATTGAACTCATCCGCGTAGCTCCAGCCCTTTTCAGTTTGAACTTCGACGCCGCTGACTGCGTCGACGACAACGAGCGCGGAGTCGCAAGCGCGCAACGCGGCCTTCGCGTCGAGTATGAATGCGGCAAATCCAGGAGTGTCGAGTATGTTGATCTTTGTTCCGTTCCACTCGCAGTAAGCGAGCGAGCTTATGATGGTCAGCTTTCGAGCGATCTCATCTTCATCATAGTCTGTAGTGGTGGTTCCTTCGTCTACGCGACCTAATCGGTTAGTGGCCCCCGCGTCAAACAACATCGCCGAGACGAGCGACGTTTTGCCCGCGTGACCGTGACCTACAATGCCAACGTTTCTGATCTCCTTGGTGCCATAGACCTTCATGGGGTGGGCTCCTTTTTTAGTGATTGATAGCGGTGAATCAGCTTATAACCGGGCAAGCTTGCTGCGCAAGCGAGGCAGGGGTTCTCATTTGCAAGAGGTACTGTTGAGAAGCAGGGCGTAAGGGGCGCCGAGCGAAATTGTAGGGCTCGTCACCTGCCGGCTTGCTAATGGTTTGATTACATTGTATAGTCGCCGCCGTTAGCGAGGCTCGTCACACAGACCAGTTCGCGCGTAATTTGTCATCGAAGAAAATAATGTGAGGATATGGCCGCCCAAGGAAGTCATCATGGTTCGATGGCGGTTTCGGAACCGAAGACACAAAAGCCACTGAGTGCGTACCGGCCTGCGTACGGGGCGGAAATCGGGTTTAGTCATGCGGCGAATTCCTAAATGAGAGGGAACCGATGGCGCTAAGCGCATTGGATGAAAACGAGAGCCGGTGGACTGATGGTTTGACCACAACGCGCCGAACCTCGCCCGGGAGGCGGCGGTCGAAGTGGCCCGTAGGCGCCGGGACAGCGAGAAATGAAGCCGAACTGGCTCTGGACAGGAGACCGGATGCTCGGTCAGTTGAGGCGAGTTCAACTGGGGGCGCTGGTTTTATCGCCGGCCTTCGCCGCGCCCGCTCCTGGCGCGTGCCGCCGAATTGGTCGGCCCTCGACTGGTACGAGGAGCTTCGTGCGGTGGCGCTCGCCGCCGCGTGGCAGGCGGAGCAGGACCACGACCCGTCGCGCGGCGTCCCCCTGGCCGGATTCGTCTGTTGTCGCGTCAAAGCGCAGGCGCTCACGCGCTACCGCCAGGAGTGGCGGTATGCCCTGCGCGTCACGCCAGCCGAAACAGAAATGATCGAGACACTTGCAGGAGCCGAACCATCTGCTCGCCGGGCTGGAGCGGCGTTCGAGGTTGTCGGCTGGGCGCTTGGCCTGCTCCCGGAACCGGAGCGCTGGCTTCTCGAACAGCTCTTCTGGCAGCACCGCACTGAAGCTAGCATCGCCGCCGAGTTGCACATCAGCCAGCCAGCCGTCAACAAACGCAAACGGGCAGCCCTCCTGCATTTGCGGGCTCTTTTGTAAAGCACGAAAACTTTTTGCGTGGGCTGGTTATAAAAGCGCTTCGTCACCGCAATATACAAAATACATGTACGGTAGTTGTGACATCTTGTGACATATATGAAACAGCAGTAACCAAACAAAAAAGGAGAATCGAAACATGGAAAGTATAGGAATTGCCGAAGCCGCGATTAACTGGAATGGCGGTCAGAGAATCACACTTCGGGCAGGAGACACCGCGACCTGCACCACGCTATCACCAGGACAGCTTTACGCAATCTTCGTTTACAACTCGGCGCAGAACGACACCACTGCTCGCGTCAATGTCGTCTGGAGCAACAGCCAACCGCCGGTCAGCATCACGGTCCCGGGAACGACGGCCAACGCCGGCCTGGCCTCGGTGGGCTTCGTGTCCGGCACGGACACTCAGACCGTTGCGGTCTCGCTGCCGTCGAACGCCGGCATCGCTCAGGTCGAGATCTGGATGGGCAGCGTCAGTATGCCGATTGATACATCGGGCTTGAACAACCAACCATTGCCTGCGGATGGGAACCCGTATCCCTTCGCCAAGTACACTCGATACTACGCCGTGCCTCCGTCGAGCTGGTACCAGTTGACGATCGTTAGCGTTATCACACAGTTCATCTCGGTCCAATTCCGGTCACAAAAGGCGATAGTGTTCGTCGTTAACGAAACCTCGAACGGGTTGTTGCCAGGCCAGGTAACGAACATGGGTCCGACAGCTTCCGCCGCGGGGGCCGTCACAATCATGGCTGTGACAATTCAGAGCATCCAGTCAAACCTCCAGGGGGACGGGTCGCAGTGGGTCTGGATGGATGCGGATAGCCAACAGAACTCAGAGAAAGCGACGATCTCCCTCCAGTCCCTTACATAACTGGCGGGGCGGTTGGATGATGTTCGTAACTAATTAGATCGCGGGCTTCGATGCCCAGCCATAAGATTGTCCTCTACAGACGCGGTCGACTGGAACGACGGAAGATTGGTGACCCTGAGCGCAGGGCAAACCGCAAGCTGCAAGAGCTTAGTAACGAATCAGCTCTATGCGGTCCTGCTCTACAACACGTCACCGACCGTCATTGATGCGGCCGTGACGGTGGTTTGGAGTAACGACGTTCCACCATCGAGGGTGGTTGTGCGAGGTACTACGGCCGAAGCTGCGGCGGCGAACTTCGTGTTCGTCTCGGGAACCGATACCGGGTTCGTGTCCATTTCACTGGAACCCGGTACCGGGGCGACCGTCGCGGCGTTGGTCGTTAGTGTTTCCATGCCTTGGAATACCGCCGGACTCAACAACGCCGAGCTTCCCAGCGATGGGCAATTCCACCCCTACCAAAAATATTATCGTTACTACACGAAGGGCGTCCCTGGGTGGAGGAGTGTCACGATTGAGAGCCCGGTTACTCAGTTCATTAGTCTGCGGATCATCGAGAGTGCCGCCACAGTCATCGTCGTAAACGTGGGCTCCGGACTCGCGGACGGGCAGGTCAGTAAGTTCGGGCCGACGGCCAATCAAGCCGACACGGTCCAGATCAAGAATGTCCAGTATCAAAGCTACCTAGAATATATCCAGGGAAACGGGGGAATCTGGGTGTGGATGTACGGGGACAGCCAACTAAACTCCGCATCCGCCCGGATCGCCCTTCAAGGGCTCTCCGCGACCGCACTGTTCTTGAAGCTCTCGGGCCTCAGTCGATTGTCGGAAATGATTCGCAGCGCTGTCCGACGCTGAGCCGCATTAGCTTCTTTCGGCGCGCATGATGGAAGACGAAAGCGTCCGCTCTTAACTCTGAACTGAGAAAGACAACTAAGGAAATAGCTCTCATGAAACTCACACTACTCCCGGGCACGAATCTATACATTACCGATCCATCTCTTTCCGCCAAAGCAGTCTGGGGCTTTATTCCACGGAGAACTAGCAGCGATCAGACTGTGGATTTGGCGGATACGTGGAATCGGGCGCTTGGCTACTACGTGTTCTTTCCCGCGGCGGACCGGGGTAGTGGTTGGAAACAATTCGTCGACCAACTCAAGGAGCAGATGGGCGCTGGCACCAATCGGCGCTTCGGGTTCTTCAACACCCACGGCAATGGACTGGACTTCTTGAGCGTATCGGGAACCGGCAACGAGCAGGCTCTGACGGTCGGGGACACCTTCGTGTTTCGTAACATCAAGCTCCAGGTGTCGCCTATCCAGAGTAAGGTCAGTGCGACGTTCGACAATGCATCCTCGACCTTTAAGATCGCCAGACTATCGTCTGGCGGGGTCGACAGCGCCGTGTGGACGGCGTCCGGCGCGGGTGGTGCCCGCAAGATCTACCCCCTGGGTGATTTGAAGATCCCGGTAAGCGGCCCGACTCCGGGAACCTTGATGACGGAAC
>JADGNW010000412.1 GCA_017883315.1 Blastocatellia bacterium
ATCCGCACTTCCGCCGCTGAACGCCGAAAGAGCCCAATTCTCAATTGTAACTAAAGCTGGAATTGCTGAGCTAGAACCAACGGAGATTCGCATGCGCGAAAACTTCAACGCGCTTGCGACGTTCGCGCCTGCTGTGCCAACCGATGCGAACGGACGCGCAAGCGTCAAAGTGAAATTGCCCGACAGCCTGACTCGCTATCGAGTGATGGCAATTGCAGTCGCCGGTGGAAAGCAGTTCGGCGCGAACGAATCAAATATCACCGCGCGACTGCCTTTGATGGTTAGGCCTTCCGCGCCGCGATTCCTGAACTTCGGCGACAAGATCGAGTTGCCAGTCGTCGTGCAGAACCAGACTGACTCGCCGATGGATGTTGCCGTCGCCGTTCGCGCAAGCAATGCCGAGTTGACTGAAGGCTCGGGCCGCCGCGTGATTGTCCCGGCCAACGATCGCGTGGAAGTGCGCTTTCCGGTTTCGGCAGCTCGCGCGGGAACCGCTCGGTTTCAAATTGCGGGCGTGTCCGGCAAATGGGCCGACGCAGCCGAGATCGAATTGCCGGTGTGGACTCCGGCGACGACTGAAGCCTTTGCCACCTACGGCGAGATCGACGAAGGCGCAATCGCGCAACCCGTCAAAGCTCCGAGCGATGCTATCAAGCAATTCGGCGGACTTGAAATCACAACCTCGTCAACCGAGCTTCAAGCGCTGACCGATGCCATGCTTTATCTCGTGGCGTATCCGTTCGAGTGCTCGGAGCAACTGTCTTCGAGAGTGCTTGCCGTCGCAGCGTTGAAAGATGTGCTTGCGGCATTCAAGGCTAAGGGCCTGCCCGAACCGAAAGAGATGATTGCTGCTGTCGATCGAGACTTGAAACGGCTTGCGTCAATGCAAAACGACGACGGCGGCTTCGGGTTCTGGCGGCGCGGCGATGAGTCGTGGCCTTACTTGAGCATCCATGTAGCCCACGCGCTCCAGCGAGCGAAAGAAAAAGACTTTGAGGTTCCGGCTCCGATGATCGAGCGATCGAAGAAGTACCTGCGCGAGATCGAGCAGCACATCCCCAATCGTTACGGCCCGTATGCGCGCCGCGCGCTTGTCGCATATTCGCTCTATGTGCGAAACCTGATGGGAGACAAAGACTCAACGAAGGCTCGACGGCTGATTGCCGAAGCGGGGCTCGACGGCCTTTCGCTTGAAGCAATCGGCTGGCTGCTGTCGGTGTTGTCGGGCGATCCGGCGTCGCAGGTAGAGCTTGCTGCAATCCGCAAGCACCTGAACAACCACGCCACGGAAGAGGCTTCCACAGCCAGTTTCGTGACTTCGTATGGCGACAGCGATTATCTTTTGTTGCATTCAGACCGCCGCACCGATGGGGTGATACTTGAAGCTCTAATCAAAGATCAGCCGTCGAGCGATTTGATTCCTAAGCTTGTGCGCGGCCTGCTCGCGCATCGGAAGGCTGGCCACTGGGAGAACACGCAGGAGAACGCGTTCGTTCTGCTCGCGCTCGACAAGTACTTTGCGACTTATGAAAAAGTGACGCCGGACTTCGTCGCGCAGGCATGGCTCGGCGAAGACTACGTAGGCAAGCATGAGTTCCGCGGGCGCTCGACAGATCGTTACAACGTGAACGTCCCGATGCGGGCGCTTGCTGAAACCTCAGTGTCGCAGAATCTGATACTGAGCAAAGAAGGACCGGGCCGGTTGTACTATCGCATAGGAATGCAGTACGCACCGGCGAGCCTCAAGCTTGATCCTTCAGAGCACGGCTTCACGGTCGAGCGCGTGTACGAGGCCGTAGACAAATCCGACGATGTTAGGAAGGACGCTGACGGAACGTGGCACATCAAAGCCGGCGCGCGTGTGCGAGTGAAACTAACGATGGTCGCTCCATCGAGGCGCTATCACGTTGCGCTCGTCGATCCGATTCCTGCCGGGCTTGAGGCGTTGAATCCCGTACTGGCGGTTACGGGTGCCATCCCTTTGGACCCAAACAGCGATGAGTTCAAGCTTGAGTTTTGGTGGAGACGCGCCTGGTTCGAGCACCAGAACATGCGCGACGAGCGAGTCGAAGCATTCGCGTCTTTGGTGTGGGAAGGCGTTCACACCTACTCGTACGTAGCCCGAGCGACAACACCGGGAGTGTTTGTGGTGCCGCCGGCTAAGGCTGAAGAGATGTACCACCCCGAGACCTTCGGTCGCGGCGGCACGGATAGGGTGATTGTTGAGTGACGAATCGGACAGAACTATGCGCTGGTGCTCTTCGGAAATATTTCTATCAGGTCCTTGTATCGCTGAAACCTGATCTGAAAGTTATCGAAGAACCCTCGCTGACCTAAGATGGGCATTCCAGGGTCGTCGGTTTCTGTGAATGCCACCAAGAGATCGACTGACGGCAGCCCTTGCATTAATAAGTTGAGTTGATGCAGGTAGCCAGGCACGCTGCCTCCTACTAGACCGCTTAAGCTCAGCGCTTGACCCTTCGTGACCTCGATCTTCAGTGTCTTGGCGATAGAGGAATTGAAGACGGATAGCTCGGCTCCGGAATCTATCAAAGCATAGACGTCTTGATGTTGTTTGTTGCAGGTAAGACGAATCGGTATGGCGGGCAAACGAATAAGCTCGCCATCGGGCGTCTTAATCTTCACATAGCGGAATATCACGAAGAGTAGATATGAGCACGGTCGAACCGGGGCACCTTGAACAGTACGATGTCCGGATAACCGTTTGCCTCGGCAGCGAGCTTCGCCTCGTACGCATCATTGCCACTGCCAACGATCTTGCGTTCCGGCTCCAGGATAGCCACCCACTTGTCTTCGTATTGCCCTAGTTCTTCTTGAAGTGGGTCTAAAGATTCCATGATCATTCTCGTTTTTCTCAGTCTGGGTGACGCTTGGATGGTCCCATACCCGCATAGCGACTGTCAACGGAAAGGCCGCCGGCAAGAGAGTTAGATCACGAGCTGACCTCGCTTCTCGGCGGCCTACTGTCTTTGTGTTTAGCCTCTCGCCTAACCGTGCGTGCGTTCGAACTCTTTCATGAACGCGATCAGCGATTCGACGCCTGCAATCGGGAACGCGTTGTAGATTGAAGCCCGGATGCCGCCGACTGAGCGATGGCCCTTCAAGCCGTCGAGTCCCGCCTTTGTAGCTTCGCTCACGAACTGCTTTTCGAGGTCTTCGCTCGGAAGCCTGAACGTCACGTTCATAAGCGAGCGGCAGTCAGCCTGCGCGTGGCCGCGATAGAAGCCGCTCGCGTCAATCACGTCGTAGAGCAGCCCGGCCTTCTCTTTGTTGCGACGCTCCGCTGCTTCGAGGCCGCCTTGCTCGATCAACCACTTCATCACCAGACGCATCACGTAAATCGTGAACACCGGCGGCGTGTTGTAGAGCGATTTGTTCTTCACGTGAGTGTTGTAGTCGAGCATCGAGTGCATGCCCTGCGGACTGCGAGCGAGCATGTCATCGCGGATGAACACGAGCGTGACTCCAGCGGGCGCGAGATTCTTCTGCGCGCCGGCGTAGATCAGCGCGTACTTGGCGACGTTGAGCGGACGGCCGAAGATGTCCGATGAAGCGTCTGCCACCAGAGGCACGCTGCCAACTTCGGGGTCGTACTTCCATTCGACTCCGTGAATCGTCTCGTTGGTGGCGATGTGAACATACGCGGCTTCCGGATCGAGCTTGAGCTCGTCCTGTGTGGGAACGCGCTTGAAGCCATCTGCTTCAGTCGAAGCGGCGACGTTCACCGTCCCGACCTTCTGCGCTTCTTTGATGGCCTTCTTGGACCACGAGCCGGTGCTCACGTAGTCGGCTTTGCCGCCGGCGGGCATCAGGTTCATCGGGACCATCGAGAACTGCAGCGACGCGCCGCCTTGCAGGAACAGCACGTGGTAGTTGTCGGGGATGGCGGCCAGCTTTCGGATGTCGGCCTCGCATCCCTGGATGATTTCATCGAACGCCTTCGAGCGATGGCTGATCTCGAGCACCGACATTCCGACGCCCGGGAGTGCTACGAGGTCGCGCTGGGCTTCTTCGAGAACGGGCAACGGCAGCACGGCCGGCCCCGCTGAAAAGTTGTAGATTCGTTGTGTCATGATTCCCTCTCAGATTTTGGATTTTAGATTTTGGATTTTGGATTGGAGACGGATTTTAGGCTTCAATCTAAAATCCAAATCCAAAATCCAAATTCAAAATTGTCAGAGCTTAAGCAAGCTCAATTCAATTATGTCTTTCGAGTTCGACTTGATCGCATCCAACACCGCGTCCGACGGCGCCGAGTGGAGGTGAAGTCGGGCGATCGCAGCGACCGCTCCATCGAACACGACGTTCTCAGTCTCTTCAACGTTGATGCCCGCTTGCTGGAGCGGGTCGAACACGCTTGCGAGCACGCCGACGCGATCGTAATGCCGAACGAGCAACAAGTGAGTCGCCGGACTTTGCTTTACCAGGTTTACGACGTTCGGCGCGCGGCCCGCTTCTTTGTATTCGCGAATGATTCGCACGGTCTCTTCGGCAATAGCTTGTTGAGCCTGTTCGGTTGAAGCGCCGATGTGATGAGTACCGATGATCCCTTCAACTTTGAAGACATCGTCTTCGAGCGTTCCAACTGCGCTCGCAGGTTCGCCGGCGAAGACGTCCAGGCCCACGCGCAAGCCTAGCTCTTTGACTGCTCTCACGAGCGCCGCCTGATCTACAACATCGGCGCGCGAGGTGTTGATGAAGTACGAGCCGGGCTTCATCGCGGCGAAGAATTTCTCGTCTATCAGGTTCTTCGTGTCGTTGTTGAGCGCAACGTGAATGCTGACAACGTCGGCCGCCGAGGCGACTTCAAGCGGAGACTGTTTCATCTCGATGCCGAGGCTCTCCGCGCGTTCGGGCGTCAGCGAGCGGCTCCACGCGACTACGGGCATTCCGAAGGCTTTTGCTCTCGAGACCATCTCCTGTCCGATTCGTCCTAAACCGATCAGCCCAAGAGTGCGTCCGAAGATACCGCGTGCTTTGCTGTACTCTTTCTTGTTCCAGCGGCCTTGCCTGAGGTCGGCCGCATTATCAGGTATTCGCCGATCGAGCGACAACATCAGGCCGAACGCAAGCTCGGCGACGGCGATTGAGTTCTTGCCGGGACAGTTGGTAACGTAGATGCCATGCGCCGAAGCCGTTTTCACGTCGATCGTGTTGTATCCGGCTCCGGCTCGCACCACGAGGCTCAAGCGGCCGGCTTCAAGCATCTCGCCCGTCACTTTCGTACCCCGTACTACCAGGATGTCTGCCCCGGTTTTCTTGATCGCGGAGGTCAGCGCGTCGTCTTTCAAGTCCGGGTCAAACACTACGTCGAAGCCCGCTTGCCTCAACTCTGCCTGCCCCGCTTCCGGGAATTTGTCTGCGATGAGTATCTTCATGTTGATGCTCTCTGTTCCTTCGAGCCGGATCGGAAATCTTAGACTCTCTCGTTACGCCTCACAAGACGTACCGACACTCGGGAACAGAAGGGAGAAGGCAGAAAGCAGAAGGCGGAAGGTGGAAGGCAGAAGGCAGCGACCTCTCTACGCTGCCTTCTGCGTTCTGCATTCTGCCTTCTGTTCCCATGCTCCCCAAATCCGTTCTCTCAATATCTTTGCGGCGCTCCTTGCACCGAGCGAACAGTGTCGCGCGCGATCAACAGCTCCTCATCGGTCGGTATGGTGTAAGCCGCCAGCCGCGAGCTTTCTGTGCTGATCAAGCCCTCGCATCCGTTCGTGCACTTCGCGTTGCGCTCCCCGTCCAGCTCAAGTCCCATCCACTGAAGCCCGTCGCAGATTAGCGAGCGAACTTCCGGGGAGTTTTCACCGATTCCGCCAGTGAAGACAATTGCGTCGGCGCCGCCCATCGCCGCCAGGTACGAGCCAATGTATTTGCGCGCGCGATAGGAGAAGATCTCGATGGCCAGCCGTGCGCGGCGGTCGTTGTTTTCGTGAGCCTCTTCCATCAACTCGCGCATATCGTTTGTCAGTCCGGATATCCCGATCAATCCGGATTGCTTGTTGAGCAAGCTCTCGATCTGATGAATAGTCAGCCCTTCCTTAATCGCCAGGTAGTCAATGATCGCGGGATCGATGTCGCCCGAACGCGTGCCCATCACCAGCCCTTCAAGCGGCGTCATCCCCATCGACGTGTCTATCGAATCTCCGCCGCGGATCGCAGCCGCCGAACACCCGTTGCCCAGATGAAGCGTGATGATGTTGGTCTGCTCGCGAGTGATATTGCGAAGCTGGCGATAGCGATACGCGACGTAGCGATGCGAGGTGCCGTGAAACCCATAACGCCTCACCTTGTACCGGCGATAGAATTGATACGGGATCGCATACAGATAAGCCTTTTCGGGCAGCGTCTGATGGAAGGCCGTGTCAAACACAGCGACCTGCGGCAGGCCGGGTCCGAACAAATGGCGCGCCGCCTGGATGCCTTTGATATTGGCCGGATTGTGCAAGGGCGCGAGCTCGACGCAGTCTTCTATGCCGCGCAGCACCTCGTCGGTGATCAGAACGGAATGCGTGAAACGCTCGCCGCCGTGAACGACGCGATGACCGATGGCGTGAATGTCGGCAATGCTCTTAACCCCGCTTATGCCCGCGCCTTCGGAAGTCGCCCAGCGAATAATGAAGTCAACGGCCGCGCGCATGTCTCGAAGCGATTCGGTCAAGCGCTGCTCGTCGCGTCCTTCGGCGTTTAGCGTGATTATCGCCTCTCCGCCAACTCGCTCGACGTAGCCGCTCGCCAGCCGCTTGTCCTCATTGCGCTCGATGATGCCGAGATCGGTTGCGATCAGTTGAAACTTGACCGTCGAGCTTCCGCAGTTGAGGACGAGTACGTTCATAATCGAGACTCAGAGAGCCCTACACCTCAAGACAACATCGTAGTGGCGTTCTGATTGCGTGGCTATGATGGGCATCACTCGCATGTGTGACAGCAGTCACGCGCAAGTTTCAGTAGAAGCGCGCGTCGGATGTCAAATCAGATGACTCAACAGCCCATCGCGCAGTTTTGGTTCAAACCATGTCGACTTCGGCGGCATGATCTCGTTCGCGTCAGCGATGGCCATCAACGCTTCAACAGTCACCGGGTACATTGAGAACGCCACAGCGGCCTTGCCCTCGGCGACCATCTGTTCTAGTGACGCCGTTCCACGAATCCCGCCCACGAAGTCAATGCGCTTGTCCGTGCGAACGTCAGTGATGCCTAGCAGCGGATCTAGCACTCGTTCCTGAAGCACGCTCACGTCGAGCGATGAGATCGGATCGATCGGGTTTGTAGTACCAGGCGCAACTGTCAAGCTCCGCCATCTACCTTCGAGGTACATGCATATCTCGCCCTTTTCGGCAGGCGAAGGCGAAGACGCATCGGCGATCGTGAACTTCTCAGACAGCCGGGTGAGAAACTCGCCGGGCGACATCCCGTTCAGGTCTTTCACCGCGCGATTGTAGGACAGTATCTGAAGCTGATCGGCGGGAAACAAAACCGTCAGGAAGAAGTTGTATTCCTCATTACCATCGTGCTCGAGGTTGTTTCCTTTGAGCTCCGCTCGCGAGCGGCTGGCGCTTGCGGCGCGGTGGTGGCCGTCGGCGATGTATAACATCGGAACGTCGTTAAAGGCTCCGATCAAGAGGTCGCGATCGGTCTGATCGATCAGCCAGATTGTGTGTGCGACGCCGTCGGGCGCCTGGAAGTCATAAAGCGGTTCTTGTTGCTGCGCCCGAATAACAAGATCGTTGATTTCGTCGCGGCCGCGATAGGTCAGAAAAACCGGGCCGGTCTGCGCCCGAAGCGCGAGGATGTGCCGCGTGCGATCGTCTTCCTTGTCCTTGCGCGTGCGTTCGTGCTTGCGAATGATGTCCGAGTCGTACTCGTCGACCGAGCAACAGGCGGCGATGCCGGTCTGCGTGTGCTCGCCCATTCGAAGCCGGTAGACGTAAAGACTCGGCGTATCTTCGGCGGTGAGCGGCGCTGACGACTTCAACTTTTCAAAGTTCTCAGCGGCCTTATTGTAGACGGCATCCGAATGTATGTCGGTGTCCTCGGGCAAGTCAATCTCGGGCCGCGACACATGCAGGAAGCTCAGCGGATTGCCTGCCGCAAGCTGCCGAGCTTCGGTAGTATTCACTACGTCGTAGGGAACTGCTGATACTGCGAGCGCTCTTTCTTTGGGTGGGCGGAGCGCTTTGAACGCGCGAATGGTTGCCATTTGTTTGTCTCCGATCAACAACTTTGTCGGACAGCGCACAACTATTAGTCGCTAAGAATGCTAGGGTGCACCATCGGGGCTGTCAACTGAGCAGCCACTGCTTTATCATGCCTTAGAGATCCCAGGAGGCATGATGACAAGCATGAAACCGCAACCCTTAGTACTAAGCCACCGCGCAGGACCAATTCTGACGCTGACGCTGAATCGCCCGGAGAAGAGCAACTCGCTTCACCCGGACCTGGTCAAGCAGTTGTCCGCCGCTTTGAAAGGCGCGGAAGCAGATAACGCGCTGAGCGTCGTGGTGGTGACCGGCGCCGGTTCGAGTTTTTGCTCGGGGCTGGATCTCGACCTGCTCGTAAGCTGGACTACTAACCAAAAACTTTCGTATCTGGACACTGTAACAAGAGTCTTCCGGCGAATATGGTCATTGCCGCAACCCGTAATCGCGGCGGTGAACGGTGCCGCGATTGCCGGCGGGTTCGATCTCGCCGCTTTTTGCGATATCCGGCTTGCCGCCAACGAAGCAATCTTTGGTCAGGCAGAGATCAACATCGGCCTCACTCAAATCATTCATCCGCTCTACAAGAGCATCGGGCTGGCGCGCGCCAAAGAGCTGGCGATGACCGGGCAGAACATCTCAGCCGAAGAGGCGTTTCGCATCGGACTGGTCAACCACGTTTATTCGCGCGACGAGTTGATGCCGCGCGCGATGGAACTTGCAGGGGTGCTTGCATCGAAGCCGCGCAATGCGCTGTTTGAAACCAAGCGGCTGACTCGCGCACTCGTCGACACGGATACAAACACCGCGTTCGAGGAAATCAACAAGTCACTTCACCGCTGCCTGGCCTCCGACGAACATCGCTTGCGAGTGGAAGAGGTCTACAAGAATTTGAGAAAGCGAATTAGTTCATGAGTGGAATTTAATCTGGTCTTAATCGAGCTTTAATTGCCTTGCGTGTAGGATCAAGGGTGCACAGTGACTCAGAGCGGCTGTTAAATTTTCATTGACCCGAACCAGACAATAACCTCCTCCTTAACAGCCGCTCCTTTTTTCTCCATTCATTCCAGTAGCGCAGCCTGACAGCAATCCAGGGAGCGCATGCCTCCTAGCCTGCGCTTGTGGTGAGAGCCTCAGCAAGCCGGCAGAAAGCCTGGCGCTCCAGCATTCCACCTTTCACCCGGTGCGCAAAGTCTCGCTTTCACTTGCTCCAGGTCTGGCCAGGTACTTGCTGCTAACTGTCATTCTTCATTCATTGCTGGCCTGTTCGCCGGTTAATGATTGAGGAACGCAGCGCCAAAATGTCTTTCATTATTGGCTTTTCGAGGAAAATAGAATATGCGATGGCCGAAAGCCGTCGTCAGCGAGACTCTCTGTCTTGATGCAAAGGAGGGGACATGTTTGCAAACGAACCGTACAAAGCGAAGCAGTTTAATCTCAGCGGGCTTAAGGGCATCTCCGATCAGACCCTGGAGATGCATTTCAAGCTTTACGAGGGCTACGTGAAGGAGACCAACAAACTCCAGGAGCGGATCGCGGAGTTTTTGAAGGATGGCAAGGTAGACCAGGAAGAGATGCCGCTTTACTCTGAGCTGAAGCGACGGCTGGGCTTCGAGTTCAATGGCATGGTGCTTCACGAATACTATTTCGGTAATCTCAAGAAAAACGGTAACACCGACCCGGCGGGCAACTCCGCTTTTTATCAAGCGGCTGAGTCGAGCTTCGGCAGCTACGAAATCTGGAAGGCGGACTTCGTAGGCGTAGGCAAAATGCGAGGCGTCGGCTGGGCGATATGCTTCGAGCAACCGGACACCGGGCGGCTGTCGAATCATTGGATCAGCTTGCATGAGAACGGCGAGGTCGCCGGCTACAATCCGGTGCTTGTGATGGACGTGTGGGAGCACGCGTTCCTGCTGGACTACAAACCGGCAGAACGCCCCAAGTACATCGAGGCTTTCTTCTCGAACATGGATTGGAACTCGGTCGAAGGCCGGCTGAGGTATGCGAAGCACGGGAAAGCAACAGTCTCGCGATGAGGGTGAAGAGTGAAACGTGGCAATAGGACCAATGCGACCTATAGGGCCGATCACGCATCATCACGTTTCACTCTTCACGCTTTCACCGTAGCTTTGCGCTCGAGCTTTTGCCATCCCACCGCCACGCCGCGCAACGAGGCGAGTGTCGACTTGATCGCCACGTAGTACATCAACTGGCGATAGAAAAACCGCTGCCAGAAGAGCCACACCAGCAGGCGTTTGTTTTCTTTCGGCTCGAGCAGGAATGCTATCACCGCCGCGGTGAATTCAAGCGCTACGAACATCGCGTAATAAAACAGAGCGCGCCACAACGAGTCGGGCGAGAATTCAGCCGGATGCTGCCACTTGTTGAACGCCGATGTGATGAGCGTTACGAGCATCAGCAGGTCCATCACTGGCGAGATGAGCGGGAAGAGAACCTGAAAAATGAAAATGTTTGGCAATGCTACGAAGCCAAGCGAGCCGTACCGGGGACGGAAGAGTGCATCGGCATGTTTCCAGGCGGCTTGAAGCGTGCCGTACATCCAGCGGTATCGCTGCCTGACGAAGCCGCGAACGGTGTCCGGCGCTTCGGTCAAGCCGACGGCTTCGTCTTCGTATGCTATCGAGTAGCCGAGCTTACGAATTGCCATCGTGAGGTCGGCGTCCTCGGCAAGTGTGAGATCGTTGAAGCCTCCAACCTTTTCGACCAGCTCGCGCCGCCACGCGCCAACCGCGCCGGGAACAACCGTTACACAATTCAGCAGATTAAAAGCGCGGCGGTCGAGGTTCTGACTGGTGACGTACTCGAGCGCCTGCCACCGAGTCAGAAGGTTGATTCGATTGCCGACCTTTGCGTTGCCGGCAACCGCACCGACGTTGGGATCGGCGAAGTGCCGGACCAGCTTGCTGATCGTGTCTCGCGCAAAGAGTGTGTCGGCATCCAGCGCAATTACGATCTCCGAAGCTGTATTGAGCGCACCGAGGTTAAGCGCGTCGGGCTTGCCCGAGTTGGGCTTTGTGAAGACTCGAACGCGAGGCTCGTCGGCGAACGCTTCGACGCAACGCCGATAAGTGTTGTCGGTCGACCCGTCGTCGACCACCACGATCTCGAAGTTCGGCGGATGATCCGAAGCCAGCAGTGACGTGACCGTCTGAAGGATGACCTTTTCTTCGTTGAACGCAGGAACGATCACCGCGACTGTGGGGCTGTAGCTCGGGTCATAGACCGCGTGCCGCTCGCGCCAGTGTTCGATAATGGCCAGCGTCCCGATGAACGCTAAGCGGGCGGCGCCGAGCACGATGCCAATCAAGAACAGATAACGAATCGCGCTTATGACGAAGTTGATCGTGGCGAACGCAGCGCGGCCCGACCACGTCTGCCACCACATATCGGAAGGCACCAGAGGCATCACTTCATCGCGAGACTTGCCCATCAGGTCGCTGACTGTGACCAACTCAAAGCCGGCGGCTCGCAACTCCGCGATTAATTTAGGCAACGCCTGAACCGTCTGCGAACGGTCCCCCCCCGAATCGTGTAGCAGCACGACATTGCCCGCGCCATCTGTGGCCTTTTTGACCGTAACCTTGACAATTTCCTCGACGCCCGGCCGCCGCCAGTCATCAGGGTCGATCAGCATGCCAACTGTCACGTAGCCGAGATCGTTTACAAGATCGAGCGGTCGAACCTCATCGGGGGTGACCGGCTCGGAGTCTTCCGCGAAAGGGGCCCGGAACAGCAGCGTGCTTCGGCCCACCACACTCTCAAACAGAAACTGTGTCGCCCGCAGCTCGAGTCTGAACTGCGTATCCGTGATAGTTGCAATGTTCGGGTGAGTGAAGGTGTGGTTGCCGATCTCGTGACCCTCCGCGATCTCTCGCTTCAGCAAGTCGGGGTGCAACTCTCCGCTGAGTCCGACGACGAAGAACGTAGCCGGCGCGTTTGCCTTCTTTAGTTCGTCCAGAATCTGCGCCGTGTACACCGGATCGGGGCCGTCGTCAAAGGTCAGCGCGATCTTGCCCGGCGCAGATCCGTACCGAGTGATTACCCACGGCGACGGAAACTCGGTAACGGTCTCGGCGTTGATAAAACCGCGAACCGGGTCGAACTTTATTTCACGTGCTCCCTCTTTCGGCTTGGCCGTGATGCGCAGGATCTCTCCAAGGTTCTGTTGGGGCTCATAGTCAAGGCCATAGCCGTAGATCATTCGAGTGAGCTTGGAGGCCGCGGCCTCATCAAGCGGAATATCAGCGCCAAAGAAGTTCCACAACGACGGGTCTTCGCTTCCCAGTCGCCACAATGCAACGCCGCTGGCGCCCAACGAGCGGGTCACAGCAATCTGGTTGAAAGCCGATACCGCGTCGAGCATCCAGACCTGATGGCGCTTCTCCTGACCACCTTCCACTTCGATCCATTCGAACTTTGGGTTGAGCGACACAGGATCGAGCTGTATCTGTATTTTTTCGTCTTCGTCCGATGACTCGGACGCGGTTAGTACAGCTTCCTCGAAAGTCTTGATGTCGGGCTCGCCTCCCTCTTTCCAGTCATAAGCGTAATTGCCGATCGCGACGATGGTCTTCGAAGCCGGCACGTCAGCCTGGCGCAGCCGAAGCATATTCTCGAACCAGTCGAGTCCGGCCACCGGACCTGGCTCGCTCCCGGAGTAGTGTTGGTCGTACGCCATCAAGATCACATAGTCGACGGCAGCAGAAAGCTTGCGGTAGTCGAACGAGTCGTTGTTGACCGGAAGATTGATCGAGACTTCGCGTCCGACCGCGTGTAGTGCCGTCGAGAGATCAACCGTAAATTGATTCAGCCCGGGCTGACTTGCATCGAGAACGTTTTCGAAGTCGATACTGATTCCGGCAAAGTCGCGCTCGTTCGCATAGTCGACAAGTTGCTGTATGCAGCGAGCGCGAGCCTCCGGACTTGCAAGCATCTGTGCAAGCTTGTCACTCTGCCACACATTCTCGTCGAAGTTGTTGACCAGCGCCATGATCTTGAGATCGGGGCGCGTCGATCGGATGAATTGAGTTACGGCCTTCTCCTCGCCTGGCCCGTCGGGATTCTTGTTTGGCTTTTGGCTCTCCTCTATAAGCGAGCCGTCGGCGCTGGCTAGATGCTGGAATTCGCCGATCAGGACGTCGAGGTTTTTGATGTTTTCCTTGAGCGAGCTCAAGCTTGTCTCGTCCCACGCAACGTAGAAGCCCACGTCGAGCTGGTCGTTCGAAGACGCGTGCGGCTGTTTGCCCGGATGACGCGCGGCTTCGCGCTTGCTGCGCTCTACATCGAGTTTTTGCTTGGCTTCACGAAGCTTGCGCTGCGCCTCAGTCTCAAATGAGCCTTTAGGCGTGCGAGTGCTCTTCCCAAACAGGCTCGACGTAGGCAAATTGAGTTCAGGCAAGAGGGGATTGATCAGGATGCTGAAGATCAGCACCCCAAAAAGCGATGAGAGAATAAGGCCAGTCAAAAAGACGCCTCTCCGCAATCGCGGCCAGCGCTTTTTGTCGGGGTCG
>JADGNW010000413.1 GCA_017883315.1 Blastocatellia bacterium
AATACTCTCTTCCAGGTTTCGCAGCTTGCCTTCGGCGCGGCGAATTGTGAGCTTGCCTTTCTCGTCCACGACCGCGATTCCCGCCGAATCGTAGCCGCGATACTCCAGCTTCTTAAGCCCATCGAGAATCACCCCGACAACCTGCTTATCGCCGACGTATCCAACTATTCCGCACATTTATGTTCTTCCCTTTCCGCACTGCCGGTTTCCGCGTCTCGGCATGTAGGTTTAGGTCAGCTTTGCGAGCTTTGCGGTCCTTTGCGAGCTTTGCGCCAACGTATCTCTCTTTCTCGAGCGGATTCCTTTTGCGCAAAGCTCGCAAAGTACCGCAAAGCTCGCAAAGCGGTTTCTTCACGGTGTCGGCTCATTAACTACTAAGGGCGAATGCCGCGGCGCTTCGGACCCAGGTCCTGAGGTAAAACCTCATAAGCCATCTCAACCCAATCACACAACAACGGCCGCGTGTCTCGAGGGTCGATGATCTCTTCGACGCCGAACGCTTCGGGGGTTCGAAACGGCGACCGCAGCTCATTCAACATTTCTTCGATCTCGCGGCGGCGCGCATCGGGATCAGGTGAAGCTTCGATCTCGCGACGATAAGCCGCCATCACTCCACCCTCGATCGGAAGGGAGCCCCAGTCTCCGGACGGCCAGGCGTAGCGAAGGTTCAGCGCCTGAGCGTTGCCGTGTGCGGCGCCTGCTACACCGAACACGCGACGTAAGATGATCGAGACCCACGGGACAGTCGCTTGATAGACAGCCGCCATCGCTCGCACTCCATAACGCGCGGTGCCGGCACGTTCGGCCGCCGTGCCGATCAAGAACCCAGGTTGATCGACGAAGTTGACTACGGGCAAATGAAACGTGTCGCAGAAGTCGATGAAGCGAGTCATCTTCTCGCAGCCGGGCGCGTTCAACGCCCCGCCGCCTTGCTGCGGGTCACAAGCCAGCACCCCAACGGGATAGCCTTTCAAGCGCGCGAGGCCCGCGACTGAAGGACGTCCATAGTAACGGCCGATCTCAAAAAACGAATCGCGATCGAGCACCAGACTCAACAGGCGCCGCACTTCGTAAGCGCGACGCCGATCGCGCGGTATGATAGACAGCAGTTCTTCTTCGCGGCGTTCAGGATCATCGCGATTTTCCGAATCTGCAGATCGAGGAGGAACTTGCCAGACGCTCGAAGGCAGATACGAGAGCACGCGGCGAATCTGAGCGAATGCTTCGTCTTCGCTGTCGACCTCGTTGTCAACAGCACCGCTTCCGCGAGCATGAATGTGAGCGCCGCCGAGTTGCTCTTTGGTGACGTTCTCACCAACACCGCGCACTACGACCGGAGGACCCGCCACGAACAGTTGACTCGTTGCATTCACCATCAAAGAAAAATGCGAGTGAACCACGCGCACGGCGCCGAGTCCCGCAACCGATCCCATACATGCGCCGATCACCGGCACTTCAGACATCAACGCTACGACGATGTCCCACGAAGGATTGGCGGGAACATAAGTGCGACCCATCGTCTCGAGAGACTTGACGCTACCGCCACCACCCGTTCCGTCCACCAATCGAATGATCGGCAATCGCAACTCGCGCGCGAGCCTTTCACCGTAGCCGGCTTTGTCACCGACACGCGCATCGGCAGCTCCGCCTCGCACGGTGAAATCGTCGCCACCAACGACGACTCGACGGCCGTCGATCCGCGCGGTCCCGACGACGTAGTTTGAAGGGATGAACGAAACGAGTTTGCCGTCTTCGTAGGTCGCTTTGCCGGCGAGTGCTCCGATTTCATGAAAGGAACCGAGATCAACGAGGCGTTCGATGCGTTCGCGGACGGTGAGTTTGCCGCTTGCGTGCTGGCGCTCTACATTGGCCGGGCCGCCCATTTGTTTCGCGAGCTCAACGCGCCGTTTGATTTCGTCAACTTCGTCTTGCCAGCTCACGCAGATGCTCCAGGTTGATTTGGCGGGGTTCGGCTCCTACTTATTAACTGCGAGGCTTTGAGCTACGCACGCAGCTCGGCAGCAATCTCACGGGCCGTCTCGCGCGCTCGCTCAATTTCGTCGGGTCTGTTTGAAATGGCGCCGACTACTGCGTGACCTCCGCCGTTGTATCGCTCACAGATCGACGCGAGATTGTGACGCCGCGGTTGCAGGCTCCACGGGTTGAATCCAACGGAGACTTTAGACCGGCTCGATGAGAGGCTCACGCCAACAGAATACACGCAGTCGGGAAACAGATAATACGGTATGAACTTGCTGTAGCCTTCGGCGTCGTGATGGCTCAGGTCGAAGTAGATCACGCCTCTGGAACACTCGGCGGCTTCCTTGATTAAATCGACCATCTTCACGTGGCGGTCATAAAGCGGGCGGAACTCACTTTCGATCATTGGATCGGCCATGATCTTCGCAAGCGACTCGTTTTGCATGCCGTGAATGATCCTGGACATTACGGCAGGATCGCGGCTCGCTTCGATCACCAGCATCAACTGCAACGCGGGAGCCTTTAATTCCACAGCCGTTTTAGCCTCGTCGTACTGAGCGCCGTCGATGATATCGGCCCAGTAAATCAGCTCGCGCAAGCTCGTTAGATCAAAGCCGTACTTGCCGGCAACGGTGTCGGCTATGAACTGGGTGCATGATTTGTAATTCGGATCGTAGAACTTCGTTGGCCATTCGACCGCTCGATACTGTTTCTCGTCTTCTGGCGAGAGGAATGCGCTCTGGTGATGATCAAACCACCACGTGAGTCTCGACGAAGGGCTGTATTTGAAATCGACGATTGCGTTCTCGTCGCCGTCAAACAGTTCTTCTTCGATGACCTTTTGGTTTGGCTTGTGCGCGAGCCCGGTGTAGGAGATCTCGGCATCAGGGCGGATCTTTTCAGCGAAGAACCGAGAAAAGACGGCTGCGGATGCAAAGCCATCGAAGCAGTGATCGTGATGGAGTATCCTGAGTTTCATGTGTTTGGATTCGTGTTCCTATCTGTGTGGCCTTTGTTAGTCAATAAATCTACCATCCACCTAGCATCTGGGACAACAAGTCGTGAAGCCCGGTTGTATGAGGAAGTCCAGGCAAACGCCAAGAGTAGAGAATTAATCATGTGCGGCGTCAATTCCCCAGTGCTAGAAGTTGATTAGCTTAAACGAATCGAAGTAGTTCAAACCATGCCAGTACAAACGCTAAAAGCCGTTCTCAAAACTCACACGATCGAAGGCGAGTTGTGCGAGGAGATGGAAGGCAAGCGCGTTCGGTGCTACGCGTGCGGGCATCGTTGCGTGATTCTTCCCGGGCTGGATGGCATTTGCCGGGTGCGTTACAACGACGATGGTCGCCTAATGGTACCAAGTGGATACGTCAGCTCAGTGCAGTGCGATCCGATTGAGAAAAAACCGTTCTTCCACGCGTATCCCGGGTCGCTCGCGCTGACGTTTGGAATGCTCGGCTGTGACTATCATTGCAGCTACTGTCAGAACTGGGTTACGTCGCAAGCGTTGCGCGATCCGGAGGCGGTCTCGCCTCCGACGGAAGTAACGCCGCGTGAGATGGTCGAGATTGCGCGAAGGTCGGGAGCGCGGCTTGTCGTGTCAAGTTACAACGAACCGCTGATTACAAGCGAGTGGGCAGTCGAGATCTTCAAGCAAACAAAACCTGCGGGCTTCGTTTGCGGTTACGTCTCGAACGGAAACGCGACACCCGAGGTGCTGGACTACATAAGGCCGTGGGTCGATCTCTACAAGATCGATTTGAAAGGCTTCAACGATCGGAACTATCGACAACTCGGCGGTCTTCTATCGAATGTGCTCGACACGATCAGGATGGTTCATGAGCGAGGGTTCTGGCTCGAGATAGTGACGCTTCTCGTTCCCGGCTTCAACGATTCTGACGACGAGATAAGAGCAGCCGCCGATTTTATCGCGAGCGTGTCGCCGGACATTCCCTGGCACGTGACTGCGTTTCATCAGGACTACAAGATGACCGGGCCCGACAACACTTCGATCGATAGGTTGATCCGCGCCGCCGAGATTGGCTATGGCGCCGGACTCAACTTTGTTTATGCGGGTAATCTGCCGGGGCGAGTTGGGAACTACGAGAACACGTATTGCCCGGACTGCAAGGCTGCGTTGATTGAGCGTTATGGCTTCCGGGTTTTGAGCAATCGCATACGCGACGGTGCTTGTCCCGACTGTAAGAGAAAGATTTCCGGTCGGTGGAGTGATGACACGCCCGCTTCCAAGTTCACTCCCAATCTGAACTAGGGTTACTCAGTAGGGGTTTCTACGGACTGGGTTCCCGGCACGTAAAGCACTTGAACTATCGAGTGTCGTGTCGCATCGGCCAGAGCATCTTCGTTTCGCACGGCTGGAAGCGCGCCGCCTTCCTCTGCAATCAACTGCTCGATGAACTGATCTTGAAGACGCCGGTAGGCATGAACGTTGCCGCCGGTGTTGAACACTGCAAATAGAACCGGTCCGTGCGCCCGCGTGTAAGCAATGCCAACCAGCGTGCTCACCCCGTTGTCGATCGAAACGAGCGTGCCGGTTTTGGCAATCACCGACCCACGAACATCGTCGCGAACGAGTCTGCGCTGGAGTGTTCCCGAATCGATGCCCGCCACCGCCATCACGTCTTCGGGCTTGAGCGAGTGGTCTGCCAAAACCCCGATCAGCGCGCGGAGAACCTTCAGCGTCGCGCGAGGAGTAATGCGATTAAAGTCTAATCCTGACGCGCGGCCAACAAAGACATCGCTCTCACCTATTCCGAGCCGCTTGACCAGGTATTCCTGAATCGCCTCGGGGCCGCCGACTGACGCCCCGACAACTTCAGCGATGGCGTTACTGCTGTGCGCGTTCTGAAAGAGAAGAATCGACACAAGCGGGTCAGAGTAGTGTGACAGCAAGAGTGTTCCTGATTTCTCTCCGAAAGCAGTGTCGCCTTCGATTCTGATTCCGGCTTTCTGAAGCGCTCCACGGAGCTTCGCTGCCGAAGTCTCGAGTGACAGGTTTGAGCGGTAACCGGTTGCGAAGTAATAGAACTTACCCGCAATTCTCAAGCGCCCGGTCACGCGCGATATACCCAGGCGCGAAAGCTGAGCAGTCACTTCATCGGCATCGTACAGCGAGAACATCGGATCCGAGCTGCCTTCGACGACAAGATCACCTTCCAAAGTGCGCGACCGAAGATCAACGGCCCCGTCTGCAAGAAAGTTTGTTCTGTACCTGTAATCGGGTCCGAACCTGACAAGGGCAGCAAGCGACGTAGCGAGCTTCATCACAGAAGCTGGATTGAAAGTCACGTTTGCGTTAAGTGCCGCGAGAGGTTGCGCGCCGGCGAGTGTTTCAATCAGCACACCTAGATCGTCGGGATTCTTACCACCGGCGTCAATGACATTGATGTAGTCGGATACGGCTCGAAGCGGGCGCGGCTCCGCGGCGGCTTGATAGCTGGCAGACTCCGCGAATGCCGTTCGGCCCGGCTCTCGAACGCATATGGGAAGCAGTAAGACTAACAGCGGAAGGATTATGATTCTCTTCACTGCTCGGAACCCTCTTGTTCGATCGTGTTTTATCTCCTGCGGCCACACGACACGCGAATCATTATACAAACCTCGGAGTGGATAAGCTACTTGTGAGTTTCTGATTTATTGCGCGATCAATACTTCGATAGTTCCAGCGCGCGCCTAACGACGTCTTCGACCTGCGGCAGAACTTCGCGCTCGAGTAGTTTAGAAAACGGCACTGGAGTGTATTCTGATCCGACGCGAAGCACCGGACCGTCAAGACAATCGAAGCACTTCTCGCTGATCTGAGAGGCGATTTCCCCGCCGAAGCCGGAGAACATCTTGTCCTCGTGCACTACAAGCGCCTTGGCCGTCTTGCGCACCGACTCGATCACCGTTTCCATGTCGAGCGGCACCAGAGAACGCAGATCGATAACTTCGGCCTCGATGCCGTGCTCGTCTTTCAACTGACGGGCAGCGCGCAAACACCAATGTACCGTAGTGCCGTAAGTGACTATCGTGAGGTCTTCGCCTTCCAATCTGACACGAGCTTTTCCAAATGGAATCTCGTAATTCGCGCCGGGGTTCGGCGCCTTTGCGAACATCTGGTTATAAAGATACTTGGGTTCGAGAAAGAAAGTGATGCCTCGGCTTCGCATCGCATGACGCAAGAGACCCACCGCGTCGTCAGCAAACGCCGGAGTAATAACTCGCAAGCCTGGAAGGGTGCTGAAAATCGCTTCAAGATTCTGCGAGTGATAAAGACCACCAGTTATGTAACCGCCTGACGCAAGCCTGGCAACGATGTTCGGCACGAACTGGCCGTTTGAACGATAGTAGTCGTGCGAGGTGTCGACGACCTGCTCCATCGCGGGCCACAAATAATCCGCGAACTGCGCGGCTTCAATAACGACCCAAATATCTTCTCGAAAGCGGGAGAACCCGTTAGCGGTTCCGACTATATGGTCCTCAGCAATCGGCGCATTGAACACCCGGCTCGGACCGAACTCCTGTTGCATGCCTTTGGTGACATTGAACACACCGCCCTTTTCTTTTGAAGCAACGTCCTGTCCCCAAAGGAAGGTGTTCGGATTGCGGCGGAACTCGATCTTCAGCGTCTCATTGATCGCTTCACGAAGGGTGAACGGCGAACCGCCCTCCGCGGGAATCATTGACTCCGAAGCTACGGGCGACTCTTCCGGCACCACAAACAGCGTTGCCGTTTTGGGATCGGGATCGGGCGCGGCCTCTGCGCGTTCCGCCGCGTCGGCGACTTG
This sequence comes from Blastocatellia bacterium, assembly GCA_017883315.1. GTDB lineage: Bacteria > Acidobacteriota > Blastocatellia > UBA7656 > UBA7656 > Onstottus_A. Next base: position 6,774 of record JADGNW010000413.1, read on the forward strand.
CTCCTTATTCCCTTCCTCGACCGCAAGCAGTGTGACTTCTTCCACTTCTTCAACGTTGAGAAGATGCAACCGAAGCCGCTCGTACGGGTCGTATGTGCGAACTTCAGCCAGTTCCTCCTCGCTTCTATATGACTCATGTCGATCTGAATTCGAATGCGCGAATATTCGTTCGCAAAATGCATGCAAGAGCACCGGCCCATCACCGCTGTGAACGATTTCGGTAGCGCGGCTCACTGCCTTGAGGGCATCGAACGGATTAGTCCCGTCGCAATTGATTATCGTCAGACCGCGGAGCCCGCGAAAATTTTCGGACACGATTGGGTTGGCCGTCTGCTCGGCGACCGGGACCGATATTCCCCAGCCGTTGTTCTGAACGACAAAAATAACCGGCAGTCGCTCACGGCTCGCGCCGTTGAGCGCTTCAAACACGTAGCCCTCTGAGCAAGACGACTCGCCCTGACTGCAGAACACGATCGAGTCGGCGTCGTAGTACTTGACCGCCCGCCCGAGTCCGGCGGCATGCTGAGCGTGGTTTCCGGTCGCCGACGAAACGTTCCAAATACCGATCGAGATCTTCGCGAAGTGGTTGCTCATGTGGCGGCCGCCGGAAGCGACGTCCGCAGCTTTCGACAAGCCGTTCAAGATTATTTCGTAAGGCGTGATGCCAGCCGCCAGGCAGGTGAGCATGTCGCGATAATAAGGAAACAAGTAATCCTTGTTAGGACGGAACGCGGCGCCGACGGCGACCTGTATTCCGTCGTGTCCGGCGTGTGATGCGTGATAGGACCAGCCCTTGGCCTGTCGCAAATAGTTTCTTGCTTTGTCGTCCAACAGCCGGCCGAGGTGAATCAGCCTGTACCATTCGAGCTGTTTCTCGATGTCGACGGTGCCCCGCGCATCGGCCAGGGGTTTGTAAGCAATCTCTCCCACTATCTGTGCAGTCATTCTTTCAGTTTCCCTCGCGCTCGATCTGTTCTCCTGCCTGAAGCCCCCAACGCCTGTTGATCCGCAGTGACGTGAATCCTGCAAGCATTCGCACAGGGCGAAAGTTAGCCGGGCGCTCCCATTGTTGCGTTTCTAGAGGCCATCGCAACTTTTCAACATAGCAAAAAAATAATCCGGCAACAACTGACAGCCCGACGGCGGAAGGTTCGATGCATCATCCGATCTAGTTGTTAGTCCGCGATTTGAATGCTGGCGAAGGGTGGTTTCTTGACAGAGTCAAAGTTGATCTCGTACCATTTGATTCGAAATCGATAAGGGGCTGTAGCTCAGTTGGCAGAGCGCGTGGCTCGCATTCACGAGGCCAGGGGTTCGAATCCCCTCAGCTCCACCAGTAAAGAAAAAGGACTTAGGGCCACTCAATAAGTGGCCCTTGTTCCTTTTGGCCGGCTTTGCAGCTGCCCGCATTGATTCCTCATATATCCCTATCCCGAGGACCCCATCAGGAAGGAATCTGTTTTGTCCTTTACTGCCTCAGGCCCGTTTACCGCTAAACGCACCGAAAGTTATGGGTTCCCGAAACTCAACCCAGCTCCTTCTTCCTCAACTCTTTTTTAGTCGTCCAGGTCCCGTTAACTTTTTCCAGGAGGAGAAAGTTTATGTCGCCGCATCCCGGGCCGCATCGGCTTCCAATGTACAGCAGACCCTGCGTGTGCTCGGTATTGAACCCAATTCTGGAAAGCATGACGAACCCGGTTGATTCCGGATATCTTCTGTAGTAATCGATCCATTCCAGTTCTCCCCAGTGGCCGTGGAAGATCGCTTTCAAATCGAGGTCGGTTATGAGGTTCAGTTTAACCGGGAGCTTAAACATCGACTTGTTCAGAAGCGACTTGCTGCTGTTCTTGGCCTCATAGTCTTCGGCCGCTGATCGATCTATGGTCACGCCCTTCCGCTTTTCCCGCCACGGCTCATCGTTGTCGAGGGCGAAGTCGTAGCGGAAAGTGCGCTCCTCGATGATCAAAAGTTTTGTATTTGGTTGGACGTATTTCTGCTTGATTACCGTCGAATAGATCTCATACTCCTCGTCGGAAACTGCCAAGTCTGAGCTGGACTGGCCCGCAGGAGCTGAACCCGAGACGGAGCCGAATTCAATCGAGATCAGGAAAAGCGCAACAAGCCAGCCTCCCGCCCAAGTCATGCCTTACCTCCACTAGTCTTCGTTGGTGATTTCGTAGCTCATGGCGATATGAGCGGAGGCGCCAAGCATTGCCGACACACTGCAGTACTTTGTCTCAGATAGTTCGACCGCATGCGCCACAGCATTGGGGTCTATGCTGTGTCCGCGAACGCGATGGACGACTTCGATTTGAATATAGATGCGCGGATGTTCGGCCCGCCGTTCGGCTCGCACTTCAATTTCGTACCCGGTTACGCGCTGTCTCTTTTTTTCCAGAATACCAACGACGTCCGCGCCGGTGCAGCCTCCCAAAGCTATGAGTAGCAGTTCCATTGGCGAAGGCGCTGAGAGTTCGTGCGCGAAGCTCGTGACTATCGCGTGTCCGCTTTCAGACTCCGCGACAAATGCCTCGCCGCCAGCGTATCGCAGCCGAGCTGTTTTGATTTCAATGGAAGGTTGATCGCTCATACTTGATTGTCAGCACGAACCACAGCCCTTAGTTTACGGTGCTCATCGCGGCATCCGTCTCGACGAATGGTTGGTTAAGCAATCACTAACAAAGGAGTGGTGCCGAAGGGGGGACTCGAACCCCCACGGGTTGCCCCATACGCCCCTCAAACGTACGTGTCTACCAGTTCCACCACTTCGGCAAGTCAGGCAGGCTTCTTATGGGCTCGACAGCGCTGAGCGCTCAGAAGCGCGCGAACCTAATTCTTCTTTTCTGATCCCGGCTTTGCAGAGTCCTTTGACGGAGCAGGCTTGCTCTGCGTGTTCGTCTTCTCATCCTTCTGATCCGGCGCCTTCGCAGGAGCAGCGGCCGGTTGACTCAATGGCTGAGCAGCCTCCGGCGAAGCCGGGATCTGCTCCGTGGGAGTAACCGGAACTACTGGCGCGGGAGCAGACTCGGCTGGTCCGACGCCCTCGCCGAGCGATCTCTTTTCAAACAAGCCCGGGATCGAGAACAGGAACGCAATCATGAAGAACAGTACCGCAGCGGTGATGGTCACTTTCGCTAGCACCGTCTGAGTGCCGCGCGGACCAAACGCCGCCGAATTCACCCCACCGCCGAACACCGCCGCCGCGTCTGATTTGCCCGGCTGCAACAGCACGAACATTATCAGCACCAAGCAGGCGAGAATATAAAGAACTGTCAAAATTGTTCCAACCACTTCTTAGCTACCTCTTCTCTTTGTAGTTCACAATACTGGCAAACGAACCGGCTTCAAGGCTAGCTCCGCCGACCAGGGCTCCGTCGATATCAGGCTGACTCATCAGCGTCGCGATGTTGTCGGGCTTCACGCTTCCGCCGTAGAGAAGTCTTGTCTCTTCCGCAACCCCTTCTCCAAACATCCTTCTAATACCGGATCGAATGAAAGCATGCATCTGCTGGGCTGTCTCCGGTGTCGCGGTTCGCCCCGTCCCTATTGCCCATACCGGTTCGTAAGCAATGATGATACGAGAGGCCTCAGACGCAGTCAAGTTACGCATTCCGGCGCTCAATTGCGCTTCTACTACTTCCTCGGCGCGTCCCGCATCTCGATCTTCTAAGCGCTCGCCGACACAAAGGATGGGCGATAAGCCGGCAACGAGGGCCGCGCGAATCCTGGCGTTTACAGAGTCATCGGTCTCGCCATAAAACTGTCGCCGTTCGGAATGACCGATGATCGTCCAACGCGCGCCGGCGTCCTTTATCATCGACGCAGACACTTCCCCGGTGAACGCGCCGGGGCCGGGCTCCGCCGCGACGTCCTGTGCAGCAATGTCAATGTTGGAACCATCGAGCCGCGCAGCCACCGATTTGATCGCGGTGAATGGAGGAGCGATTACTATTTCACAATGCGTCGAAGCGACGACGAGTGGTCTGAATGCCTGGACGAATTCCAACGCCTCGGCAATCGTCTTATACATCTTCCAGTTTCCGGCGATTATCGGCTTTCTCATTATTAATCCATGGAGCAGTTATTTCGGCGGCGCCGCGAATTTCTCGGCGCGAACAATCGAGATATCGAGCGATCCAGTTTTTTCATCCTTTCTTACTTCCACTTTCGCGTTGTTTCTCTCGTCCTTATTCAGAGTCCATTGGGACAGTTCCGGATCGAGGAGCTTATCGGTCACGGTCCAATGATTCTCTTTTATTGCCTGCGTGTAGAAAGCCTGCACCTTCTCCATCGAGTCCCTCGTGTGAAGCATAAGCGTCATTACAGTCGCTTGCTGTATTGGACCAAACTGCACATTAGTTCTGACGGCTCGAGGATAGGAGGGCAAGTCCTTGATGGCGCCGGCTGCGTTCATGAACGAGGGCATCGTTGGGTTCGCGGATTCAGCTTGCGCCGGACCTGGTTGAGAGGCAGAAGCTTGCGGCGCCTCGGCGGCGGCCTGCGGCTGGGCGCCTGTTTGGGCTTCGCTGTTCTGGTTCTGATTTTTCGAGGTCCTGTTAGCGTCAATTTCGCTGTACGCCGGCTTGTGTGAGCAACCGGCAGAGGCAACGATTAGGATAAGTGCGAATAACGAAAACAACAGTCTCACAGCTTTGCTCATTCAATCCTCATGTCTTGTTGCGTGTTCTATTTGTCGGTTAATGCAGCAACGCCGGGCAACGTGTCTCCCGCGAGAAACTCAAGCGATGCACCGCCGCCGGTCGACACGTGGGTGATGTTAGCGGCCACTCCGGCTTCGGTAATCGCAGCTACCGAGTCCCCTCCCCCGACTATGCTTGTCGCGCCCGCCGACGCCACGGCTTGAGCAATCGCTCTTGTGCCGCGATCAAAGGGCGGATGCTCGAACATCCCCATCGGTCCATTCCAGACAATCGTCTTCGCGGCTTTCAGCTTGTTCGAGAACTCTTCAATCGAGTCCGGCCCGATGTCCAATCCGGCTTCTTCCGGCTTGATCTCATT
>JADGNW010000414.1 GCA_017883315.1 Blastocatellia bacterium
GATGATGCCCGCGCATAGCAGCGGCGCCGCCTGAATGTCATCAAAACCATCCGGGAGATGGTAAGTGAAAGCGGCGGGTGCAACTGCGTATTCCGCATAGCCACCATCTACGGTCCATCCGGTGAAGCCAGCTTTATCGCAAAGGTTCTCTCGACCCGAAACGCAAAACTCGCAGACTCCGCAAGTTCGATTCAGCCACGCCACGCCTACTCGGTCTCCCTCGGCAAAGCCTTCAACTCTCGATCCGAAAGCGGCTACTCGTCCAACAATTTGATGGCCGGGGATCAGAGGCGAACGGCGGACCGGTAGTTCACCTTCGACCACGTGCAGATCGGTGCGGCAAATACCACAGGCGTGAACGCGCAGTAGTAGTTCGTCTTCGGCTGGAGTTGGCACGGGCAACTCGGCAAGTGTGAGCGGACGCTCATTGACCGGAGCTGGATTGTTCAAGACCCATGCTTTCATATCGCTTATTGGAGCACTTGTCAGAAGAGTTCGCCAGCCGGATGCGGATCAACAATGACCTGAGTGCTTTGGACGGATAGCTGCTGCTACTGGCCGGTCCCTTGGAATCAGAAAACTGTGCTAGGCCGCCATTTCGTTCATCGCCGCCGCTCGGTCAGTCTTCTTTTCCGGAACGTCAGTGAGCGTCGCTTCGGTAAGCAACAACACGCTGGCAACTGAGACTGCATTTTCGAGAGCAATGCGCACGACCTTCGTTGGATCAATTATTCCGGCTTCCATCAGATCGACGTATTCGCTGCGCGCCGCGTCGAAACCAAAATTGCCGCTGCCGGTCCGCATCTTATCTACAACCACGCCGCCGTCGACCGACGAGTTCTCAGCAATCTGTCTGGTCGGCGCTTCGAGCGCGCGCTTCAGAATCAGCAGGCCCGTACGTTCATCACCCTCGCATTTCGCCGCTTCCTGTTCGACGGTTTCGATCGTACGCAACAGCGCGAGCCCACCGCCGGGTACAATGCCTTCGGCTACGGCTGCCTTGGCCGAGCTGATTGCGTCGTCGAAACCTTCCTTGCGGCTCTTCATCTCGGCCTCGGAGGGGGCGCCGACACGAATCACTGCGACACCGCCGGCTAATTTGGCCAGGCGCTCTTCCAACTTCTCGCGATCGTAATCGGAGGTCGTATCTTTGATCTGCTTACGAATCTCGTCACAGCGAGCAGCGATCGCTTCCTTTGCTCCGCCGCCGTCGATGATCGTGGTGTTCTCGCGATCGCTGACGACTCGCTTCGCCTTGCCGAGTTCGTTAATCGTAATGTTTTCGAGTTTCAACCCGAGATCTTCCGAGATCAATTTTGCACCGGTAAGAACCGCAATGTCCTCAAGCATCGCTTTGCGACGATCACCGAAGCCCGGAGCCTTTACGGCTGCGCAGGGGAGCACACCACGCAGCTTATTTACGACCAGGGTTGCGAGCGCTTCGCTTTCCACGTCTTCGGCCACGATCAGAAGCGAGCCGCTCATCTTTGCAACCTGCTCAAGCAGCGGAAGCAAATCCTTCAGATTCGTGATCTTCTTGTCGTAGAGCAGAATCACGGGCTCTTCCAGGACCGCCTCAAGTTTTTCAGCCTCAGTAATGAAGTACGGCGAGAGAAAGCCACGGTCGAATTGCATGCCCTCGACGACTTCCAGAGCCGTCTCGGTTCCCTTTGCCTCTTCAACAGAAATCACGCCTTCCTGACCGACTTTCTCAACCGCGTCGGCGACTAGTTCACCGATGGTCGCATCATTGTGCGCCGAAATCGTCGCCACTTGTGCTTTCTCCTTACGACTGCTGACCGGACGCGATAACTTTCGCAGTTGCTCGACCGCGACACGCAGTCCTCGATCGAGACCGCGTTTGAGATCAACAGCGCTTGCGCCTGCCGCTAGGTTACGAACACCCTCGGCGAAAATTGCGTGCGCCAAAATGGTTGCGGTGCTGGTGCCATCGCCGACCTTGTCGCCGGTTCGTTCCGCTGCCTCGCGCATCATTTGCGCGCCCAGGTTCTCTTCGTGATCTTCAAGCTCGAACTCCTTGGCGATCGTCACCCCGTCATTGCAAACCAGCGGCTTGCCCCACTTCTTTTCAATCAGGACTGATTTCGATTTGGGGCCGAGCGTCACGCGCACTGCATCAGCGATGGCCGTCGCGCCCTTCAGAATCTTCTCCCGTGCTTCCGAGCGGAAATGGACTTGTTTGTAAGCCATGGATTAACTCCTTCTGTGGTGTTTGGCTGATCGACCTTGCAACTTCAGTCGCAAGTAATATGCCGGTCGAACCGGAAGAAAACGCGCCTTCGAGGCCTGTGCTTTCCGCGAAGATCGCACAAGGTACGATTGGCCGGCATCACTCATCTGGCGGCTTTTCGCGCAGAACTTTGGGAAACTTTCCACATGACTAGACGCTCAAGCCAGCGGTTTGTGGGCTTTTGATGAGCGGCTCATTTCGGCATATCCGTTGCGTCGTTCATGAGCAAACATCGGACTGGAAAACGAGCAAAGACGACTTGAACTGGCTGATTCATGTGACCAGTCAGTTCCGAGGAAGAACTGACAGACGTTCCAGTTATTTATTGGCAAGTCAAAGGAGAATACACCATGAAAGTCAAAGAGATAATGACCCCAGACGCCAAGGCTTGCGCCGAGACCGCCAATCTGGCGAAAGCGGCAGAGCTGATGTCGCACAACAATTGCGGGATACTCCCCGTAGTCACTGCCGGCGGAAAAGTAGTTGGCTTAATTACCGATCGCGATATTTGCGTGGCCGCAGCAAAAAACAACCAGAGTCTCGCAAGCATGCGCGTCGAAGAGGTAATCACCGGCAACGTCCACGCCTGTCGCCCCGAAGATGATATTCAAGCAGCGCTTAGGACGATGCGTGAAAACAAAGTCCGTCGCCTTCCAGTAATCGACGCTGAAGGAATGCTCAGTGGGATACTCTCGATGGACGATGTCTTACTCAACGCAGAGGAGGTGACCGGTAGGACAGCTACCGAACTCTCCTATGGTGATGCCGTGAGGACCTACAAGGCGATCCTGGCGCAGCAAACCCACCATGTCGCGGCTTGAACTGAACTCTGAGCGACAATTTTTATCTCCACTCGCGGTTCGACCGCATACAAAAGAAAGGAAGACATCATGAGCAAGGACAAAGAGGACAAGAAGGAATCGAAAGAATCGAAAGAATTGCAAAAGTACGACGGAGGAAAAGCCCTTGAGACGGTAACCCCGTTCAGCCTTATGCGAAGATTTGGGGAAGACATGGAGCGTCTCTTCGACGATTTCCAGGGGTTTCGCGTTGGCAGTCTTTTCGGCCGGGAGTTCTTTCCGTTTACCAAGGAATTCGAACATGTGAATTGGGTGCCGAAGGTTGAGGTATTGCAGCACAACGGAGAGTTGACCGTGCGTGCCGATCTGCCCGGCCTGAAGAAAGATGACGTCAAAGTGGAACTGACGGCCGGAGGGCTGACCCTATCTGGAGAGCGTAAAGACGAGAAGGAAGAAAAGCGCGAAGGCTATTATCGCAGCGAGCGCAGCTATGGTAGCTTTTATCGCTATATACCGCTGCCCGAAGGAGTCAAGACTGACAGCGCAACGGCAAAATTCCGCGATGGCGTGCTTGAAGTGACGATGCAGGCGCCAAAGCGCGAGCCACATGGCCGCCTGCTTGAGATCAAAGCAGCCGAAGAGCCTGCCAAGGCGAAGGCTGCCGCGCGATAGACCGAGCCAAAGAGATCATTGGACATCGGAGGATCCACTTGTCGAGCAAGCGATATCGCTCTCGGCACGTGGATTCGTGTCTATTGAAGCACTGATGACTCGAATTAAGAATCTGCGCTTGACTCTCCTCGGTGTGGGAGCGATGAACTCTCCACGTTATGGGCCGGCGGGGCTGCTTGTCGAATACGGTAGTGCACGAGTGATGATCGATGGTGAATCTGGAGCGGCGCCGAAGAGAAAGGTTGCCACGTGGCTGGTCACCGACGAACGCGTGGGCCTCGCGCAACGTCATTCCTTGCCCATTCACCTCTTTCGC
>JADGNW010000415.1 GCA_017883315.1 Blastocatellia bacterium
ATCACGGTTGACGAAATGATGATGTTGACGATCGAGGCCGGCAGCAGAAACTTCCAACCGAATCGCATCAGTTGATCGTAACGGAAGCGCGGCACGGTGAAGCGAATCCACATCGCCGTGAAGATCAAAGCCAGCACCTTGACTGCAAAATAAACCGGGCCAAGGATCGGCAGCCTTCCAACTGAAGGTCCATTCCACCCGCCGAAGAACAGCGTTGTAGCGATTGAAGAAGCGGTGATGAGATTCAGATACTCCGCCATTTGAAACATTACAAACTTCATCGAGGAGTATTCAGTGTGATAGCCGGCAACAAGCTCTGAATCCGCTTCGGGCAAGTCAAAAGGAGTGCGATTGGTTTCCGCCAGCGATGCGATGTAGAAGATGATGAAGACCAGAATCAATAGCGGGTATCGAAAAACGTTCCAGGCCAATCCGTGAAAACCACCCTGCGCGTCGACGATCTCGACTAGGTCCAGCGAACCGGTATAAAGCAAAACACTGACGATTGACAGCCCGAGCGCAAGTTCGTAGCTGATCATCTGAGCGCTCGATCTCAAGCCTCCCAGCAGCGAGTACTTATTATTGGACGACCAGCCAGCCAGCACGATGCCGTATACGCCCACCGAAGTGAGCGCGAGCACGTAGAGCAAGCCTACGTTCATGCGCGTGACGTGCAGCTCAATTGTGTGGCCGAAGAGCGTGATGTGGCTTCCGTAAGGAATCACGATGAATGTCATCAGAGCAGGAACCAGCGAGAGCGCCGGAGCAAGTACGTAGAGCCATTTGTTTGCCTGGAGCGGAATGATGTCTTCTTTGAAGATCATCTTCAGCCCGTCTGCGACCGGCTGAAGTAATCCCCAAGGGCCTACGCGATTGGGTCCGACTCGCAGTTGTATCCAGCTCATGACTTTGCGTTCCATCAGCGTCACGTAGGCGACTGCTGTAACTAGTATCAGGAGGATTACGATTGTCTTGATTACCCACTCAAGGAGGAGGTTGGTCATAAGATATGATCGAGGTATGAAAGCTAAGACTTCACCGGTTCCACTCGAGAATTCCCTTGCGCCACACATACGCAAGTCCCACGAAAAGCACAACCATAAAAACCATCATCTCGCCGTAAAAGACGTACTTGAATTGTCCGTAAACCTCGGACTTCAGCACGCCTCGAAAGACTACAGCCCAGGGAACCAGAAACACCGCTTCGATGTCGAACAGCAAGAAGGCCATCGCTACGAGATAGAACTTCACGGACTGGCGCTCGCGGGAGGTACCGACGGGCTCGACGCCGCACTCGTAAGGCATGAGCTTCTCACGTGTTGGGCGGCTCTTTGCTGCAATCCGCGAAAGTACGATGATGACTCCGGCCATTCCGACTGCGATGATCAGGATCAAAAGGACGGGAATGTAGTTGACCATTGTCCGGTCTGGGCGTCTCCTCTCGACACGCTTCGAGTTGATGCGATGATCCACACGGCTTCAAAACTTGCCGGTGTTTAAGACAGGCATCTTATCGCCCGCTGAAATTTAGTGTCAAGCAATAGACGCCGCGCGTCAGCTACCTAATGAAAAGTATTGTCGCGCTATTTCTGTTCGAGTAGTATCGAGAACGGAATCTGTCCCCATTTCACAGGTTATCAACCGTCAACCTGATTCACTACTTCCACAGGTATGGACTCGATACATGGCTTTGACTTGTGACTACTGCGGCAGTTCGATTGCTGAAGCTGATAGGAGCTGCGGAAACTGCGGCGCACCGGTCGCTCGCGATCAGTCTGGGCTACCCGACTTCCGCTCGTGTCCGTTTTGCCATCGACGGCTTCTGGCCCTGGCGAGTCCCGCGTGCAGCTACTGCGGGCGCCGCTTGCCAGACGAGTACATCAAGGCTCGTGAAGCGGATCTCAAGCGAGTTACTGAAGTACGAGAGGGAGCTGAGACAAACGAGGCGGATCGCAAGGTAGATGAGCTAATTCGCCAGACAGCTCGAGGACGCTCTTCGTCGTCGCTTGGTGTGTTCGATATATCCAGTCTGACTGATCTCTTCTCTTAAAGACTGAACATTCAAGGATGGGTTTGGCCGGCGTATCGAAGCGGGTCGACGGACTGATCATTCTCTCTTATCTCGTAATGAACGTGCGGACCGGTCGAGCGACCCGTGCTTCCGACGTTACCGACCTGATCGCCACGCCTCACGCGCTGGCCGGCTTCAACTGAGATCCGCGACAGATGTCCATAGCGTGATGTGATCCCGTTGCTGTGATAGACGATCACCAAATTGCCGTAGCCCGCATGAGGAGCAGCATAGATCACCAATCCATCAGCCGTTGTTGTCACCGGTGTGCCGAAGTCTACGGCGATGTCGAGCCCCTCGTGAACCTCGCGCCCTTCACCATTGAACGGATTGCGCCGCATCCCGAACCCGTCAGTGATATATCCATTGACAGGCAATCCCCTGGGAATCGAAGCCAATCGCAAGACATCGGAATGCAACCGGTCGCTGATGTGGCGCACTTCGCGTTCCAGATGATCGGCTGCTTTGTCGAGGGCTACAACCGTCTCGGGTCCGCCGATGCCCACCAGTTCGTCAATCTCGGGCGAGTGCTCCATCTTTGCGCTCCGAGCCAACTCCTTTGACATATCCTCGACGTAGGAGATCTGTCCCTTCAATCTCGCGTAGGAATTCTGATAGGCGTCGTTGGTTTGTTTGAGGCTCTCGTTTTCAGACTTCACGGAGAGATATTTCAGATTAAGCGCTTCGTGCTGACCGAGTCTCACCAGGCCATACGTAACGAGCAAGAGAGCAACGATGAAGATGCAGGCGCCCGTTCGGAGGATGTTGCGATGAATGCTGAGCTGTCTGACTTTCGATGTACGACTCGGGGAGATAAGAACGGTATAAACCCGATTATCTTTCGACATTCAAGACTCCTCAGAAACTCTTCAAATCGCTTCGAAACTGCCAGTTCTCCAGAGAGATGCCGGGACATCACTAAGTATTATTTCGGTCGGTGCAGGGAGTTGTTTTTGCTCAAAGCGAACGCGGAGGTTATCACACGGGCAGGTCCGATAGCAATCGCGGCAGGCTGGGTTGGACGCGATTTATCAAAATTGCAACAACTCGGATCAGACTCGAGCGGGCGGTCAAGGAGTAGTAGCGCGGAGGGGCAGAAAAGGCAGAGGGCCCCCCTGCCCCGCGCCGCCCCACTGCCCCTCTACATTTGCCTTGGTCGCTACTAGGCTTGTTGCGTGCTGCGCGGTGATATCATCTTGTAAATGACCCACGCCACAAGCACGAATACCCCGAGCACAATCGCAATCCAGAGTAGCTTTAACGCGAACCCGATTATCCCCAGCAGAATGGCGACCAGCTTGATGGCTATGACGAAAGCCACCAGCCCAAGAACGAACCTTAGAAATCCCATGACTCACCTCCTCGTTACGCTGTCTCGCCGATCAGTTGGCGAGAGAGCTTGCCTGTCCCTGACGAGCCGCGCTCGCCTGAATAATGATGTTCTTGTAAGAAGTCCTCAACTTGATAGAAGGCCCGTCCGATCCCATCGCTGCTATCAGACTGTCACGCACCTTCTCCCCAAGCTCGCCAAAACCTATTGGTTGAATCTGACCGCTCGCGCTTTGTGCGTCGAGGCGGAATTGGCTCGACTGGGGTAGCACGAGTTTGATCTGGCCGTGATTGTTTTCCACGACGATGTCCCCGCTCGGGTCGCCCGCAGCTTGCAACGTCACGTCACGGTAGCTGGTCTCGACTCGAACACCCTCGTAAAAGTTTTTCACAGCCACGTCGCCGTGAGATGTCTTAATCACAACTGCGCCGCGAACATCCTCGACGTTCACCGAACATTGCTCGGCGTCAACCTGCAGGTCACCGGCTATCGAAGCAAGTTGAATGCTGCTGTTTGATGACACTATACGCAAATCACCGCCAATGTTCCTGGCGTGAACGTCGGAGTGCGGAGCGTTGACAGTCACGTCCTCAGCCCTGGATACATCGACGCTCTTATGTTCGGTCTTGAGCTCGGCACTCTGATCGATACCCTGCGCTGCTATTCGGGAAAAAGGAGCGTCCACGTGCACCTCCCCGGAGATTTCTCGCAGATCGACAGCTCCGTTTCTTCCGCTCAAGTTTAGAGCTCCCGCCAGGTTTGAAATTCGCGCGTTTCTCGCGCCGGTCACCGTCAAATCGCCATCCATGTTCGAAGCGGTGATATCGTAGTAATAATTCAGCGCGAGATTCACGTCTCCTTTAATGCCGTTCAGTTCTGCTTGGCCATAGCTCGCCTTTACCGTCAGGCCTTCCTGGATGCCGGTTGCGGTGATCGATCCGTAGCTGTCGGTTATCGCTACGCTAGCGTAAGAAGGTAAGTCCACTTGAATATCGGTCGTGAATTGTCCGTCTACCTGATCTCGATTGGTTGTGATGGTCAACTCGTCGCCGCTTTGATTGATCAGTAACTGAATGCGATCCGCGACCTTGCGCGCATCATCCTGGCTCCAGCCACGAACGCCTTTAACGAGCGTAGCTTTGAGCGCTGAAGCGCCGCCCGTAACTTTGACACTGCCGTAGCTGTTGTTGATCGTAACTTTCATTCCTCGTCGAATGTCTGCGCTGACGACCAGCTGATCAGTAAATGCGTAAGTCTCACCCACTACCGAGTCACGCAGACCGCTGAGAAAGGCGGGCAGGCGTAACGCCGAAAGGACCGAGGGCTTGCTAGCGGCGCGGTTCGCCAGGACGCCAGTGAAGACGATCAACAAGACAACCAACACCCGCATGGGCGTGAATACACGAGGAGGCGGTCCTTCGGTCTGACGATGCGAGTAGTAACGAACCAGTTCGACGCTCGCGTAGACTGCCAGCAGCAATATCCAGTATCGGCCGTAGACCTGTAGCGCGTTCAGGGCGGGTTGGAAACGCGCAACGAGGAAGAGAACGCCAACAATTATCAACAGCATTCCGACCAGAGGCGAACGCGGCTTGCGCTCGACTGCGAAGCCCATCACGCGAACGACGCCCGCGCAGATCAGAAAAACCGGCCATAACGCTATCAGCCATCCGGCGACTCCGGACCCGGCGGGAGCCAAAACAAGAACGAGTCCTGCGGCGAGCAAGAGCAGCCCGAGCAGTAACGTTCCTCTTCGGTGTTTGCGAGATGAAGCCACCTTCGCTCTACCTTCGACCGATCGAGCTCGGGACCCTGCCGCTGTGCTCGCTTGCATTGTGTTCAGAAGATCGATTGCTGAACTTGCCGGGCACCAGAGAATAAGGTGGCGCCGACGGGTGCGGTTCGTAGCTCTCCTCGTGTGGCCGCTTGAAATAGCGCGTCAACAGATAGCCCCCGAGAATTATGAAAGCAACGGGCAGAAATCGGACCAGCGTCGCAAGAGGGAAATAAGGACGCGCAATCTGAATGACAAGAAGCAGACCGGCGGTTATCAGTATGACTCCGATGAGCGGAGCGCGCTTGATGAGCGAGCGCTTGAAACGTGCTTCGTCGACTGCCGGGTCTTCTCCCTGAGCAATCAACTGAGCGGTTCGATACGCGTCAACAATCGAATAGATATAAAAGCCCAGCCCGCCGAGGGCAAAGAATGCGGACGCTACGCGAATGCCCGTAAGCTGAAAGAGCCCGACTATCGTCACGAAATGAACGATGCCTTTAATGTTCTGGCGATTGTAGACCGCGCCCATGCCCGGCAGCAAAGCGAGCAACGCCGCGAATCGCGCGCTGCCTCTTGGTCTGGGGCCGTAGTGGTCCCGCGAGAGGCCCTCGACACCAAGGACGATGCAATCCTGGCAATACGGATACCCTTTTATTCGATGATCGCAAGCGGAGCAGAGAGCGCGCGAGCAACTCGAGCACTCCACTCGCGCACTACTTGCTGTGTGATATGAACAGTACATAATTAACCCCTGCCGAGATCGGAAACTGTTTAGCGTTGCCTCCCAATCTTTCTAACGTTTTGCTTTCAGCGGCGGTTCGGAGAATCCATGAAAACAACCGGGGCGAACTAATTCTTCTCGCTTGACCCAGTTCGCTTGTTGGAATTAGGCCCTTGTCCTGGCGACTGATTGACCTTGCCTTCCGATTCAGTCTCACCACCCAGCGTGTCCCAGAACTCGCCGATACGGTACCCGACGGTTTCTAACCTGGCGACGGCTTTGTCAGTTTCGACGTACACGTCGGTGCTGTGCGAATACAACTCTGAAGCCTTGACGTGCGCCTGTCGATAGATACCCGCTACCGTTCCATCGTCTGAAAACCCGAAGAACAAGAACGCCAGCATTGCCGCCGCAATAGTAACTGATGTTGCAAAGGTCCAGCGCGCGGTCTGAACTGGATTCGGAATAAGGTGGTCGGCAATCACGCCCAGGCGATTAGCAACACGGCGTGCGAAGCTCGGCTGGCGCGCGCGCATCACTCCAATCAGGTTGGCGATCAGGGAAGCCGGTACCTCGATTTCTTCGAATGTATGAACCGAATGGCACGCGGCCACCGCGTAGACAACCTCGGTTAGCAGCCTGGAACACTCACAGCAATCGCCGGCGTGTTCTTCAAAGCGGTGATAGGTTGGCGCCGGAACGAAGCCGTCCAGGAACTCGGTTATCAGCGCTTCGAATCCATCGCAGCCAAGAACGGCATGTTCGACGGAAATGGCCACCAGAGCCGTTTCCAGCATCGCAGGCGTGTCCAGTTCTTCCTGCTCCCTGCAGATCTGAATTGTTCCCTTCACCTCATCCATCAGCGAGCGGCAGCCTCGGCACTGAAGAGCGTGCGCTCGAAATAGCGAGGCGCCCCGCGCAGCAAGAAGCCCGTCAAAGTAGTCGCTAAGCTTGTCTTCGAATGTGTCGCAATTCATACAGCTCTTGGGTCCCGTAATGCTCTGCTCCTCTCAAATCAATACCCAATCAGGCCGAAGTAAGGATCGGCCTTCCAACAAGCGGATCTCTTTGCGCAGTACGACAGCCATCGAGCGCTGATCGTTGAGCCTCTGACTTCGGGCTACTGATCGCTGGCCGTCTCAGTCAGGACTCACCTTCATTCTGCGCAACACCTTGGCCAATTCGATCCGGCCTCGGTTGATGCGGCTCTTCACCGTGCCTTCAGGAATCCTGAGAAGGTCCACAATCTCCTGGTACGTCAGCTCCTCGATGTCTCGAAGAATGACGCACTCGCGCAAATCATGTGAGAGCTTGTTAATCGCGGCAAGCACCTGCAGCCTTCGCTCCCGCCGTTCCAGCGTGCGTTGCGGACTGTCAGTCGCGGAAGGAAGATGGTACTCATGAACAGCCAGGTCATCGCCCGAATCGGTTGGCGTGCGCTGCCGCTTGCGATAGTCATCAATGATCAAGTTTCGCGCAAGACGCATCAGCCAGTTCGACAAATCACCAAGCGTCGGATCGTACTGGTTCAACGAGCGATAGACTCGAATGAAGACCTCTTGCGTAAGGTCTTCGGCAGCGCTGTGACTAGCCGTGAACCGGTACGCGAGATTGTAAATCCTACGCGAGTACTGGCGCACGATCTCCGCCCAGGCTTGCTGGTCGCCCTCCGCGCAACGCTGAACCAATTCAGCATCGGTCGATGTCAACGCGAGTTGTGCTCCCACCTGTCGCCTTCTCGCAAGCTAGTCTTTTAGCTTCCCGATGTTATGGTGAAGTCTTCCAAACTCGCTAAACGAGAGGGTGACGAAAAATGTTTCAACCTGAGCCGCAGCCGCTCCGCCTTCAGACCGTGATTGTCATGCGGAGCCTCCATATTTTGTGCTAGAATCTCCGCTCGCCACAGTCTGTAGCGACTGACGCTTCAGATTCGCGCTTTGGATTCGAAAGAAGTCGAACCGCATCAGATCCCGCGCTCGACTTCGCCAGAGAGTATAACACGAGGGATACCGGCAAGCTGTGAGCGGAAGAATCAAAACGCTATTAAGCCTTCTAGTCGGCGCGCTGTTTGTCTACTGGTTTGTCCACAAGCTCAACTGGCGTGAAGTCTGGGCTGAAGTAAGCGAGGCACACTGGGGACAACTCGGTCTTGCCCTCTCGTTGTTGGTCGGCACCTACTTCGTTCGAGTTCTCAGATGGCGCAGGCTGCTTAAGCCGATGGCCCGCCCCTCGCTGAGCGCATTATTCCGAGCCACAATGATCGGATTCACCGCTCTGTTCTTCGTCGGACGCGCTGCAGAGATGATCGTGAGACCTGCCGCCCTTTCAGCAAAAGAACGTGTGCATCCGTCGGCAAGCTACGCGACTGTGATGATCGAGCGTGTATTCGACATGGTGATGGTTGTCGTTTTCTTTGCGGTCAATCTGATCTTCTTCGAATACATAGCACGAGATGCGGATGCGATGCGAATGTTCGGATGGATAAAGCTAACGGGCGTACTGCTGCTCATCGTCGCCGCGGCCGGGATCTACGGCCTTTCTGCCTTCAGAAGGGGTCGAACCGGCGCGCTCGAATATCTCGAGCGAAAACTAGCTCGGCTGCCGAAAAGGCTCGGAGCCGCAACGATGAGTTTGCTTCGACACATTTCCGAAGGCCTCGCCGTATTGCACGATGCCCGCAGTCTTAGCATCACCGTTTCCTATACTGTTTTGCTCTGGCTCATGGTAGCCCTGGCTCATTTGCTGGTGGTACGCGCGTTTGCCATCCCGTACGCCGCAGTTCCGTTCACCGGCGCGGTGTTTGTGATGGGACTCTCAATGTTAGGCTCGGTCGTCCCGACGCCCGGCGGGGCTACGGGTCCCTTCCACACGGCAACCGCTGCGGCTCTGGCATTCCTCGGAGTCGAACAAAACAAAGCGGCGTCAGTCGCAATAGTTCTGCACATCGTGATATTCGCGCCGGCAACGGTGTTTGGCATGTACTATCTAGTAAAAGAAGGTCTGTCGCTTTCCGGGTTGAGGCGCACTGCCGAACGGGAAGCAGATCAACCCAAGTTTTCCGAGGCGGTTAAGCGCGAGAATGCCGATGCGATGGCTGCGCGCCGCTGATAATTCAAGTGCAAGAGAGACTCTTATGAAATGTCCTTTTTGTTTGCATCTGGAAGACAGAGTAGTCGATTCGCGCGAGAGCCGCGAGGGTGATGTGATACGACGGCGCCGCGAGTGCTTGAAGTGCGAGCGGCGCTTCACCAGCTACGAGCGAATCGACCAGATACCTTACATGGTTGTCAAGAAGGACGGGACTCGCGCGCCCTTCTCCCGTGAGAAAGTGTTGTCGGGGATAATGAAGGCTTGCGAGAAGCGGCCGATCCCAACTACGAAGATCGAAGCACTTGTCAATCAGGTCGAGAAGTACGTCCAGGAGTCGCGCGAACGTGAACGCTCGACTGAAAAAATCGGAGAGTTGATAATGCGCCGGCTTAAGGAGCTGGACAAAGTGGCTTACGTGCGTTTCGCGTCGGTATATCTTGACTTCAAGGATGTGTCTGAGTTCATGAGCGAGCTAAGGTCATTGGTTCGCACCGGCCGCGTAAAGTAGAATTACTACCAACCTATGTCAGCACTAATCGAACCAGAAGAACTTCAACTCGAACGCACCGACGAGCAGCTCAAGCTGCCCGACTCGCTGCCGGTGCTTCCTCTTCGCGACATCGTCATCTTCCCTTTCATGATCGTGCCGCTGTTTGTCCAGCGCGAGCGGTCGATTCGCGCCGTCGAACAAGCGCTCGCCGATAATCGAATGATAATGCTGGTCGCCCAGCGCGATCTTGAGAAGGAAGAACCAATCGGGCAGGATCTCTATAACTACGGAACGGCCGCGTCGATCATGCGAATGCTAAAGATGCCGGATGGTCGCATTCGCATTCTTGTGCAAGGGCTCGCGCGCGCTAACGTCACGCGCTTTGATGAGAACCTCCCTCATCTTCTTGCTCACATCCTACCGCTTTCTGACTCCGAACGTGACGCCGACGAACTCGAGATGGAGGCGCTGATCCGGAATGTGCGATC
>JADGNW010000069.1 GCA_017883315.1 Blastocatellia bacterium
AGCGGATACTGCCATCGCTCGCCTTTCGTATTCGTATAAGCGATCACTTTTTCGAGCGACACCTCAGTAAGCCCGCTGAAGAATTCCGTGTAATCGTTTTCAATTTGCGCCCAACGCGCTCTAAGCGCTTCGACCGTCGGGAAGTCAGCGGCTGTCAACAACGCTGTTGGAGACGTGCCCTTCCAACGCTCGAGCCATATCCATTCCGCCGCAAGCGTGTGCGCTAGCGTGTCTCGGACAGACCGATGGCTGCTTTGCAGGTCCGCGGTGAATTGCTCGGGGCTCAGCTTCGAGGCCACATCGAGCATTCTTGCGTTCGCCCACTGATTGTACTCGTTCAAGTATGTGACGTCGTGTTTGTTCATGAGCCCTATTTCACCTCGTCCCGTTTAGCGATGTAAGCCCGGTTGACTACGACCGGATCAGCCGGCATTTCACTCTTAGGAAAAGTCGGCGCCAGAGCTATCGAGTCAACCACGTTCATCCCATCAATCACCCGGCCGAAAACCGTGTACTGGCCGTCGAAGGTGGGCTGCGAACCAACAAGAATAAAAAACTGGCTTGTAGCGCTATTCGGATCGTCCGGTCTTCGCGCGGCTGAGACTATACCGCGCTCGTGTTTCAACTTCGAGAACTCGGCCGGCACAGTTTTCTGTCCTCGCTGGCCCTGGCCCCACGTAGACGGAGCGCCGTTGATCGTGTTCGGATCTCCACCCTGGATTGCCACGCGACGATTCTTGTCGCTGACGATTCTGTGAAACCTGGTGCCATCGTAAGATCCATCCCGCGCAAGCTCCTTAAAATTCTCTACGGTCTTTGGCGCGACCTTCGGCAGGAATTCAATCACAATCCGGCCGTAACTCGTCTCCAGCACCGCGACCTCATCGTCAACGTCCGATCTTCTGCCGCACGAACTCGAGCTTAGCAAAATGACGACTAACGTAAATACAACCAACGCAGATGTAATCTTCATTATTTTCGGTTCCATTAGCCTTCAAGCGCGTTCTTCAAGACTTCGTTCACAACTTGCGGGTTGGCGCGCCCGCCACTCAGCTTCATGACCTGACCAACAAAGAATCCAAAGAGACCTGTCTTCCCGCCACGATATTGCTCGAGCTGTCGCGGGTTGCTTTGAATCGCTTGATCGACAAAAGCGCGGATAGAAGCTTCGTCCGATACCTGTGAGCCGCCGATTTCCCGAACGACTTCTTCAGCCGGTCTGCCTGATTGATACATTCGGATCAGCACGTCCTTGGCCATCTTTCCGCTTATGCCGCCGCTGTCAATGAGTTTGATCATTTCGGCAAGCTGCAGAGCCGACAACGGCGAATGTGCGATATCGATGCCTGCGCTCTTCAACTCGCGGGTTAGCTCGTTAAGAATCCAGTTGGCCGCCGCCTTCGCATTTCCAGAAGGGCGCACAACTTCCTCGAAGTAATCAGCCATCCCACGCGAGTCCGTCAATTGCGCCGCGTCCTCAAAGGACAATTCATACTCTTCGACAAAGCGCCGCCGCCGAGCCTCCGGCAATTCGGGCAGCTCAGCGCGCAGCTTCTGAATCAATTCTTCTGCGGTGATCAGTGGAGGCAGATCGGGCTCAGGGAAGTAGCGATAGTCATGCGCCTCTTCCTTCGAGCGCATCGCGTAAGTCTTCGACTCGCGTTCATTCCACAATCTGGTTTCCTGTGGGATCTTCTCGCCTGCTTCGACTGCCGCTATTTGGCGATCTATCTCATACTCGAGCGCCTTCTGCAGGAACTTAAACGAGTTCAGATTCTTCAACTCAACCTTGGTGCCGAACTTCTCGGCGCCACGCACGCGCACAGAGACGTTGGCGTCGCATCGCAAGCTTCCCTCTTCCATATTGCCGTCGCACACGCCAACGTAGAGCAGCGTCCGCCGCAGGTATTGCATGTAATCGTACGCTTCCCACGAGGAACGAAAGTCGGGTTCGGAGACGATCTCAGCGAGCGGCACCCCGCTGCGGTTCAGATCCACATAAGACTTGCTCGCGTCCGGCATTCCTTCGTGAAGCGACTTGCCCGCGTCTTCTTCAAGGTGAAGCCGCGTGATGCCAAACCGCTTCGTTTGCCATTCCGTCGCGTGACCGGACTCGTTGCGCTCTGAGGTGGGTATCTCGACCCAGCCGCGCTCCGAGAAAGGCTGATCGTATTGAGAGATTTGATAGCCCTTTGGAAGATCGGGATAAAAATAGTTCTTCCGGGAAAAGATTGACTCGTGATTGATGTTGAGATTGAGAGCAAGCGCGGCGCGAGCAGCCATCTCGATCACTCGGCGGTTCATGACGGGTAATGCACCTGGCAAACCTAAACACACCGGACAGGTGTTTGAATTCGGCTCGTCTCCGAAGCGAGTCGAGCAGCCGCAAAATATCTTCGAGTCGGTCTTGAGCTGGGCGTGAATCTCAAGCCCGATCACTGCTTCGTACTTGTCTCTCATCGGTATTCCCATTGGTGGGTTGAGCGAAAGTATAGCATTCGGCAATGACCAACTGCCAAGCGTGAAGAAGATGAGTCAGACCTGCCCGAACCTTGGTTTTCCATGATAATATTCGAACCAGCGAGGTTGCGTTATGTCGACAAAGGTTCAGGCAACAATTGAAGACCTCTATGCTTTACCCCACAATGTCAAAGCCGAAATCGTTAATGGAGAGATCGTACTGATGTCACCAACCGGAGACATGCCCGGGCGGGCTGGCGGTTCAATCTACGCCAGTTTGCGCCAGCATGAACGCAAGGCACCCGGCCGCGCGTATCCCGATAACGTAGGCTTCCGCGTTAACCTGCCCAATCGACAATCGTTCAGTCCCGACGTTGCCTGGCACGTTGGCCCATCTACAGGAATGAAGTTTTTGGAGGGCGCACCAATTTTTGCAGTAGAAGTTCGAAGCGAGTACGACTATGGCCATGTTGCCGAGCGACTGATGGCGGCGAAGCGCAGGGACTACTTCGCCGCGGGAACTCGGGTTGTTTGGGATGTTGATCTACTCGGAATCGAAGTAATCAAGTCCTTCGACGCAAGCAGTCCAGATACTCCAAGAGTATTTGGTCGCGGCGACATCGCCGATGCTGAACCCGCCGTACCGGGCTGGAGAATGTCCGTAGACGAACTCTTTAGCTAGGATCGAACCTGAACCGTATTCGTGATTGTGTATTCGAGGAGCATAGTTATGATTTGTTCTAAATGTGGCCACACCGAAGAAGGGGAACAAACCTTCTGTAGGAAGTGCGGATCCCTGTTAGACACCGATATCTCCACAGTGCCGCTCACCGAGCGTATGGATCAACCGCCGATGGACATGGCTGATATTTCTCATAGTGCTTAAAGACGAGCTTAGAAAGAAGTCCAGAGAGCACCGGGCAGGTGCCTTCGTCATCACCTATGCAGATGTTGATCGAGAGCACAAACTACCTGCTGGCTCGACAGACCTTCATATCAAGCAGGCGGCTGAAGAATCTGATATGGACATTAGCAAAGGTGCAACGAGAGCCGAGCTACGCCGGCGCCCATTGGCACCGATGAAGGTTCGCGGTTTCGGCGAAGAGAGATGGTGAATCAATGATAACGCGCGTTGGCTTCTACGATCACTGCCCTGGCAGGTTGCTGAACAAGGCGATGACACACAAGTATTCAGGTGCAATCCCACCAACGCAGTTGGTGGATCGTTCATACGCAGCCTACACGGAAGCAACGCCCGGCTCCCGAATCCCACCAACTGCGTTGGTGGGATTCAAATCCGCCTGCGATCGCCTTCGTAGGCCGAGTATGAACAAACCACCAACTGCGTTGGTGGGATTATCACGAATCTGCGGTGAGAGTGGTCGATTGCCTTTTTCAGCAGCCTGCTAGTGACCATCCACAAGCGCGTACTCGTTCAGGCGTTTCCTCGCGAGCTTGTTCATCCGTAGCGACGCATGTGGTGCTGCGGCTTTCAGCTTGCCCAGCAGATTCTTTATCTCATCAGCCCGACTCAGAGCGCGATGGATCTTTGCGAGATTCATCGGGCGAGTGACTTCGAGGTCAAGATTCGATATTGCGATCTCCGAGAACGCGCTTTTCGCTTTCAGGCTCATGCCGCCGAACAAGTCTGCATCCATCTCGATCTCGCGCACACCCGCCCACGGGATGAAGCGGTGCTCGCGACCCGCCCGAGTCTCTCTGATGCCATCATCGCCGAGCTCAATTGCGTAGCCCGCTTCCCGCTTGAACGCCAGTAGCATCCCTGCGTAGCCGAGCCACATCATCAGAACAGGAAGGAACGCAAGAATCGGGAAGATTATTTGATCGAGGACATCGTCCAAGTCCGATTCGGTGAGGATTGCCAGTACTACTCCGAGCCCGCCATAAACAACGGTCAAGAGTATCACGACTATTGCGAACGCTCTCGCGTAAAGATAGCTGCCTTGCCGCTTGATCAGTGTTCGCTCCACAGTCATGGCTTCCTTTCGTTAGCGCTGACGGAATTATATCAACATCGGTTTCAAAAGAAATCATCATCCGCCGCAACCGGCTTGTCTCAACCAGACTGACGGGCGTCCGAAGAGTCTGCTATCATACTTGTTTCGAGTTTAGGCACTGGGGACAACATGCAGGTAAGAGAAGACATTCGCAACATCGCAATCATCGCTCACGTCGATCACGGCAAGACTACGCTGGTTGACGCAATGCTCAAACAATCCGGCTTGTTTCGCGCTAACGAGGCTACCGTCGAGCGAATGATGGACTCGATGGACCTCGAACGCGAGCGCGGCATAACCATAATGGCAAAGAACGCGTCCGTCCACTACCACGGCGTGAAGATAAACATCGTAGACACGCCGGGTCACTCTGATTTTGGAGGAGAGGTCGAGCGCGTTCTCAAGATGGTCGACGGTGTGATGCTGCTGGTAGACGCTAGCGAAGGTCCGCTGCCGCAAACGCGCTACGTGCTCTCAAAGGCGCTCGCGCTGGAATTGCCCTCGATAGTTGTGATCAACAAGATCGACCGCCAGGACGCGCGAGCCGCGGAAGTGGTCAGCGAGGTCTTCGATCTGTTCATCGACCTGGACGCCACAGAAGAACAGAACGACTTCCCGGTGATCTACACTGTAGCGCGCGACGGCGTAGCCAAGCGCGAACTGGTAGATGACAGCTCCGACCTCCGCCCATTGTTCGATCAAATCCTCACCACGATTCCTAAGCCGGCGGCGCCAATCGACGGCGTGCTGCAGGTGCTCGTAGCGAATCTGGATTACAACGACTACGTCGGAAGACTCGCTATTGGTCGGATTTTTTCCGGCGCCGTTGCGGTTGGCGATCAGATATCAATCTGCAAGCTCGACGGCCGAATCGAAAAAACAAAAGTCACTAAGCTCTACGCCTTCGAGGGCATGAAGCAAGTACCTATCGACCACGCGGATGCGGGCGAGATAGTCGCGCTCGCGGGCATCGAAGACATCTACATCGGCGAGACGGTTTCTTCAGCCGACGACCCTCAGCCGCTTCCGCGAATCACCGTCGATGAGCCGACCATCTCTATGCTTTTCAGCGTTAACACGTCGCCGTTCGCGGGCCGTGAAGGAAAGTACGTCACCTCGCGCAAGGTGAGGGAGCGTCTCGATAAGGAAGCGCTCGCCAACGTAGCCATTCGAATCGAGTCGACCGACACGATGGACACCTTCAAAGTGTCGGGCCGCGGCGAACTCCAGCTTGCGATCATGATCGAGATGATGCGGCGCGAAGGATATGAGCTTCAGGTGTCAAAGCCCGAGGTCATCACCAAGCGGGAGAACGGTCAACTACTGGAGCCAATCGAGCTCACGGTGATCGATTGTCCCGACACTTTCATTGGCGTGGTCACCGAAGCCCTTGGGCGCCGAAAGGGCCGGCTTACCAAGATGGTGAATCACGGGACTGGCCGGGTGCGAATGGAGTTCGAGATACCATCGCGCGGGTTGATCGGATTCCGCAGCGAGTTTCTGACCGACACGAAAGGCACCGGACTGCTGAACACAATCTTCTTGCGCTGGGACGAATGGCAAGGCGCAATCTCGCAACGGATCACCGGCGCGCTGGTTGCCGACCGGCCGGGACCAACTACGACTTACGCGCTTTTTAATCTCCAGGAACGCGGCGAGCTCTTTGTGAGACCGAACACCCAGGTATACGAAGGTATGGTCATCGGTGAAAACGCGCGCGACGTCGATCTGGACGTAAACGTGATAAAGGAAAAGAAACTGACCAACATGCGCGCTTCTTCGGCAGACGACGCGATGCGATTAGTTCCCTTTCGCGAGCTGTCGCTCGAGCAGGCGCTCGAGTTCATTCGCGAGGACGAGCTTGTAGAAGTGACCCCAGGGTCGATAAGAATGCGTAAGAAAATACTGGCTTCCAATCAAAGACCAAAGGGACGCGCGAGTGATACGTGAAACGTGATGCGCGACGTAGCGAGCGTTTAGAGTACCGACTTTAGTCGGCCGATTCCTTTACTACTCAGGGGAGGCCGACTAAAGTCGGTACTCTAAACTCTCGCATCACGATTCACTCATCACTTCGCGTAGTATCCTTTTCGCGTGCGCACCGCCGCATCTGGTCGATTCACGAGCACTCTGACGCGGCGAAACGTTCCGTCTTTTTCAGCGTTGGTCGGATAATAGCCAACGCTGTACACCGTGCGAATCGCCGCGGCAACCTGCTTATACACCCCCGCGAGATCGCCTACCTTTTCCGCCTTGAACATCTGCCCGCCGCTCAATTCGGCAATTCGCTCGAGCTGGTCGCGGGCAATCGCATAAGCCTCCGACGAGCTGTTGCCGCGCTCGAAGACCTCTTCGTATTCAGTGTCCAGGTAAATCGGAAACACGATCACGTCGGCTTCTTCCATCCGCCGAGCGAGCTGATTGAAGGACACTCGAGTCTGCATTGGATTGTACCGATCAAGCGAGCTGTCTACGCCGTCGGTCATCACTACGACTGCATTGCGTTGCCCGCGAGTGCCGCGCAGCGTATCCATAAGCGAAAACCACATAGCTTCGTAGAAAGCCGTTCCACCTCGCGACTGGTCTATGGACTTGATCCGGCGTTTCAACTCGACCCGATCGTCTGTCAACTGAGACACGACTCGGATTTCATCAGTGAACGTGACAACTGCTACTTTATCTTGCGGGCTGAGAACGTCAATGAACCGGAGCGCGGCCGATTTAACAATATCCAGTTTGTCTTTGATCGAGCCTGAAAGATCGAGCAGCAGGACGAGATTGAACGGAGCATTCGTTGATTGAAAGAATTCTATCTTCTGTGCCTCGCCGTTTTCCGCCACGTCGAAGTCTTCTTTCTTCAGGTTGGCCAGCGCAACACCGGCGCGATTGCTTACCGACACGTTGAGGTTCACAAGCGCCGCCTTTAGCACGACAGCTTCTTCCTCGGAACCTCTGGCTCTCTCTGCTTCTCCATTACGCATCGCGCTGGGCGAGCCGTCGTCGCTGTCCCTTCGTAAGACAGGTGGCGCGCTCGAACGAGCATCGGCCGAGGCGGCCTCGTCCTGATCGAAGTCAACTCGCGCGCCCGAACCGGCGCGACGTGTGTTCCCGCCAGGTTGAGCGTAAGCGTCCGCCTGAGATTGCCGATTCGACCCAGTTTGAGAAACGTTGTTGGACGATGAACTGCCCTGCACCTGATTCGCGTCACGGTTATCGGAGACCAGGCCAGAATCATGGGACGGACCGGGCGGAGCATTGGCCGGAATAATCCTTACTCGCACGCCGGAGTCGCCGCCGCTCGTGTTACGCGTTTGCCGGTTGCGTTCCAACGGTCCGACCCTCGTATTATTTGCTCCGTCATTAGCGCGGTCGCTTCCAGCGAATGTCACCGAGCCATTGGCAGAGGAATTAGGGTTCGCGCCGCCCGATCCTCGCGGGGTTGCGGGGGATCTGTTAGTCGAGGACTGATCGTTCTGAGATGCATCGTCCACATCGGCCGACTTGCCAACGCCTGTACCCGCAGCGCCCGGCGAACTGGACGAACTTGAAGGGGGCAAGGTTGACGGGATTATCCGAACCTTCATGCCGGAACTTCCGCCGCCGGTGGTTCGCTCGCTTCGTGGACGGACGAACGGGCCGATCTTTGTGGTTGAACTTGAATCATTGCTTCGATCGCTACCGGCGAAGACGACCGAGCCATTGTTTTGAACGGTCTGGCTGGTCGAACGTACCTGGTTTGCGTCAGGGTCGTCTTGTCGAGGTGAGTCACGTGTCACTGAAGGAGAACTGTAACCACGGTTCTCGCTATCTAGACCCGAATCCGTCGTGGTCGCAGTCGGCGCCGCGTCCGTGCTGGTCGCGTGAGCTTCAGCTCCTCTCCTTGAAGCTTTGGCGACCACGCTCAAGTTTGGCGCCGCCGCAAGCGTCACGTTGCCGTTCTGACTATTCAAGATTATTTGCGCCTCACCCGTCCCGATCTGTCCTCTAAGACCGCGAGTGCCGGCTCGCTCGGCGGCTGTGAGCGGCATTGTTGAGCGCACGGCTCCTTGAGTTGAACGCATCGCGATGCGCGCGTCATCATTGGAAGGCAGGTGGTAGGCGATGTTGCCGCTGGTCGTCTCGATTACTGCGCTGGCCAGGCTCCCGCTAACATCAACTGTCCACGCGCCACCAGTCACTTGAAGGCGGGCGGCAATGGGAACATACACCGTTAGATCGATGCGACCAGCGCCCGGCTTGCACTGGACGATGATCGAATTCTGCGCGCCCATCAGAACCAATTCACCCGGCCCGATCGGGCTTGCAGCCGGAGTTCTTTTTTCGGCAACGACGCGAACAGTTTGGGAGTCCCACGATTCAACGCGGGTTTCCCCGCTCGGATTCTCGACCGCTACTTCACCGCCCGGCTTCAGGGAGAAAGTCTCTACGCGAAGAGCGGTTCCCTGCGCGTGAGCCAGTGACGATGTTATGGCGACTGCGATTAAGAAGATGGAAAGCGAACTGACGCGGTGAAGACCGCGCCGCCTGGGGGCTAGCGTTTTCATGGTCTACCTCCGACAAATTGACGAGAGCCTTACGTAAGCGCGATCACACTCGACAACTGACCGCGCAAATCAAAACGATGGATGCGATTCTCTTACAAAGCCTAAATGCGAGTCAATCATGAAACAGGTCACCTATTTGGGTATCCCTCATTAACGCTTCTGAGAGGAATATCGGCAATCCGAAGCAGTTCGATTGGTCCGCCCTTCAGCGAAATGATCAATGGGTCGGTCGATGCAGTGCTGGTCGCACAAAATCATCGAAAGGTTGCACCTTTAGTTACGTCAATGTACCTTCCCTGATGCTTAGCCGAGCACCAGGAGCTTCACCATGCCACAGATCGAAGTAGTCAAGGCATACATCATCGAACACGCGTTCCTTGCTTTGCTGATTTTGCTGATCGGCGTGCTCGTCTCGAAATTGAGCAAGAGATCGCTGAGGGCTGTTCTCAATCGCAGTCGTGTTCGAGACGACGTCTTGCTGAAGAACTTCTTCCTTCGAACAGTCTCTGTATCGATCCTGATTGCCGCGACGATTCTTGCGCTTCAAACGCTGGAGCTGCCGATAGGCTCGTTAGTCGCCGGCCTGGGCATCACCGGTTTGATCCTCGGCTTTGGCCTCAGAGATACGCTCTCGAATTTTGCGTCGGGACTGTTGCTGTTGATCTACCGGCCGTTTCGCGCGGGCGAGCTCATCGAAGTTGAGGGCGCGCTCGGCGTGGTTGAAGAGCTGACCATAGTCAACATGCAGATGACTACGACAGATGGCGTGCGGGTCATCATGCCGAATTCAAAAGTGTGGGGTGCGAAGATCGTCAACCACTCGGTCAGTCAGCGGCGGCGTTTAGAGCTGACGC
>JADGNW010000416.1 GCA_017883315.1 Blastocatellia bacterium
AGATGATAGGTATCGAGATTCTGAAGGCCAGTGCCTTTCTGCGAGACACAGTATTAGACTCCATCCAAGCGAAGACTCTGCAACTGATCGGAGCCGAATCGCCCTGATTCGGTGTGTTGGCGTCGGCCCCCGCCAGGGTTGAGAGAGCCTGAGAACGATGCTAGTCTGGGCCTATGAATCAAGAACTCGTAGCTGAAATCCTCGCCTTGCCCGCTTCCGAGCGGATGAGCTTAGTCGACGCGATCTGGGATAGCATAGCTGCTGCTCCTGAGGCCTTAGAGCTGACTCAATGGCAAAAGGATGAGCTTGATCGCCGTCTCGCCGAGTTCGAGGCCGATCCAGACTCGGGCGCTACGCTGGAAGAAGTCTTGGCTCGAATCCGACGCGCCTCATGACTCGCCGCTTCATTATTCGGCCACGAGCCGAGCGAGACATCCAATCTGTTTATGATTGGTATGAGTCGCAGGAGCCGGGTCTTGGCGATGAGTTCCGGAAGGCTGTGCGGAAGCGGCTCGAAGCGATCCGAGACTTTCCAGAGTCATGCCCAGTCATCTATCGCGGCGTGCGGTCGTATTGCGGTTCCCTTACCTCGTCTTCTATGTTGTGCAACCCACTCGAGTCTCGGTTCTCGCTGTGCTTCATCATTCGCGCAGTCCGGCGACGTGGCCACGCCGCTAGCTTCACATTTTGTCTCAGCCGCAATTGATGACAGAACTTTCCAAATGGCTCTGTACAAGTCCGGGTTGTGATCGCCTGCTCTCCGGTGCTCATTGTCTGGCAGCGACGGAACAAGATCGCGTATATTTATGCTAACCTAGGTAGTGGCTTGGGAGGCTATTATGACCAGGACACTTGAAGCGACATTCGACGGCGAGGTCTTGCTCCTGGATGAACCGCTTGATCTAAAGCCTAATACGCGCGTTCGTGTGACTATCGAAACGAGCGGTGCGCCCCACATATCGGGCAACGCCTTCCGGGGCAGCTTGCGTGAGTTGTTTGGCTCTGTCGATTTGGGACATCCGACCGGGGCTGATAACGAAAGCATTGATGCTGATCTGGCTCGCGAGTACGCCTCCACATACTTTTGCCGAATCAAGACGCGCTCCGAACTGAATGAATGAGGATCAGGTTATGATCACTAAAGAGCGGCTCGAAGAAACAATCCGAGGAGTCATTCGCGAATTCAAACGAGCGAAGCGAATCCCCGATCCCACTGCGGATGAGTTGTCCGCTGCTTTAGAGGCGCGCGTGGATGACCTGTTCGATCAGGAAGCAACATTCGGGTCAGTTGATGAACTCCCCGAGCTTGCTCCCGCGAGCGACGCTGAGTTTGAAGCGGATATGCAGTCGTTTGCGGAAGGAACTGAGCATCTCCCGGCTTACTCGGGAACCTATTCGCGCGCTGACATCTACTTTGATCATGACTGATGGCTTATCTTTTCGACACCAACGTCTTTCTCCGGCTCGCGCACCGCAATGATCCGCAGCGACAAATGGCTCATGAAGCTCTGCGAACGCTGCGCTCTCGAAATGAACTCCTTTGTTTCACCCCACAAGTTCTGAGCGAGTTCTGGAACGTCGCTACTCGTCCGGCATCAGCGCGCGGCGGCCTCGGTCTTTCACTAACTGAAACTGAACGAAAAGCGAGGTTGATTGAACGCTACTTTCGCTTGCTCCCGGATAGTCTGGCGACGTTTCAGGAATGGCGACGGCTTGTCGTAACTCACTCGGTGATGGGTGTTCAGGTTCACGACGCCAAGCTTGTTGCTTCGATGAATGTCTACGGCATCACGAGCCTGCTTACTTTCAATGTAGTCGACTTCAAACGCTATCCCGGAATCGCTGCGCTCTCTCCGGCCGATGTGAAATGATTCCGCGCAGTGCAATCTGTTGTGCCTCACTGGCTCGAATGCTACGATGCCCCGAGGAGTTCCTCAGCGGAATGAATATTACCAAATACCTCAGGATGGTTTGAAGATGTCAGTGTACACCCGGCATATGTGGACTTCATCGCAACCGCGGAGAATTCTCATCTGGGTCGTCGCACCTTTACTCATTTGCTCGTCACTACCCCTGCGGGCACACGCGGCCCAGGGTGATCTCGATCTTACTTTCGGAAATGGCGGAAGGGTGACGACTCAATTCGGCGGAGGCGATTCAATCTTTGCCCTAGTGGCTCAGCCCGACGGCAAGATCGTCGCTGCGGGTAGCGCGTCTGGCAATGAGTTCGCTCTTGCCCGCTACAACATGGATGGCAGCCTTGACTTGACATTCGGCTCCGGCGGCAAAGTCACTACTGATTTCTTCGGCAATCGAGATGTCGCTCTCGCTGTTGCTCTCCAGCCCAACGGGAAGATCGTTGCAGCCGGATACGCATTTGATGCCCCCGGCAACAATATTATCTTCGCTGTGGCGCGCTACAACTCGAACGGCAGTCTTGATTCCAGTTTTGGCGCCGGCGGCAAGGTGACCGGCGGCGGCACAGAAGCTACATCGATCCTGATTCAGCCTGATAACAAGATTTTGGTTGGAGGACATACAAATGGGTCCGGCCCGCCATTCAACATAGACTTCGACCTTGTGCGTCTTAACCCGGATGGAACCCTCGACGACACTTTCGGTTCTGGCGGTAAAGTTACAACAGACTTCTTCGGCGGAGAAGACAGGATCTTTGCTTTGGCGCTTCAGCCGGACGGCCTCATCGTTGCCGCAGGCGCCGCTAATAGATTCGCCCTAACCGCAGACTTCGCGATAGCTCGATATAAACCGAATGGCAAGCTTGATAAGAGCTTCGGCACCGATGGCAAATTAACTACTAACTTCAACCTCGATAATGAAGAAGCTCTCGCAGTTGCGCTTCAGTCTGACGGAAAGATCATCGCCGCCGGACGAACGCATGTGGTCAACGCCAGCTACGATTCTGCAATCTCACGCTATAACTCAGACGGGACCCTTGATTCTACGTTCGGCGCCGGTGGCAAGGTCACCACAGATTTCTCTGGGGGCTTTGATATCGCCACCGGCGTCGCCGTCCAGCCCAACGGCAAGATCATTGTCTCGGGTTGGGCCCAAAACGGCGCAAACGGAAGATCCGACTTTGGTCTCGCACGTTACAATTCAAACGGCAGTCTTGATTCAAACTTTGGGTCCGGCGGACGAGTGGTTACGGACTTTGACGGCGGCGATGATACCCCGTTTGCCATGGCTTTGGAGTTTGACGGTAAAATTGTGGTCGCCGGGCTCGCCGTCGTCGCGGGAGTGACGAGCTTTGCTCTTGCGCGTTATGAGATCAGCAAGCCCCGAATAATAAGCGCTACAGCGAGCGGTAAGAATTTGTTCGTTGCCGGTGACGGCTTCGACGAAGGCGCGGTAGTGTTAATCAACGGCACGGAGCAATCTACTGCAAATGATGAACTGAGTCCGACCACGGCACTGGTAGTCAAGAAGGGCGGCAAGAAGATAAAACCGGGTAACACGGCGATGCTACAAGTCAGGAACTCCGATGGAGCGCTGTCACAAGCGTTCAGCTTCACCAGACTCGCTTTATGAGGTTGGTGCGGGCTACCGACACGCGCGCGACCTGCACACCACAAGATGCCGCGGGCTGATGCGCTTAAGCCCACGCAGTGGGCGACAGAAAGGTAGACGAGCATACAGTGATGTGCAACGCGTCTGTCGCCCGCTGCGCGGGCTTGCGATTTAACCTACCGTCTTCCCAGGGCTGCGCAGACTTGCCCTGGGTCACATGCCGCCACCCACTGCGTGGGCTGAAATGAGCAAACTCAGGCGCACCGCGCAGCTACACTGCTATCCTCTTTGCGCGCGATGCGCGTGAAACTGGCCCTTCGAATGGTATGACCCGGCCCCGGCTTGATCCCGCGTGCACTTCTCTAAAACGCTGGGCCCTCGCCTGTGCGCGGTAGGAAGCGACGACCGAGGCTAACAAGTAGTTGCTGCCTCCGCACCGGGCACAGTGGCCGTTCAGATCCAGATAGGTCCTATTCGGTTGGTAGCTCTCGCCCGAGCAGTCGCCGCATATTATCTGAACACCCAACGTCAAGGGCACCCGGCGACGTTGAACTAACTGATCTGGATCGATGGTCCGCGACTTGAGCAAGACCAGACATGCCAGAGTCAAAGCTATGGCGGTTACAACTATGATCGTATCCATGATTCTGCCCTCTGATTCTGCCCTCGGATTTTGTCCTCGAATCTTTGTCCTCGCAGTTATTGTCTAATCATTGGAACGTTGCTCAGTTTTGAGAGTGCTCCTTCTCTTTTCAAAGATCGTTCGGGCCGCGTGACATTGCGGACCCGTGAACACGCGCTGCCGCGGTTTAAACACAGCGCCCCAATCATGAATTGTAGAGACCTGCTGGCCGGAGAATCTATGACCGCTGTCACACCTTAGGGTGACTCCTGTCACGGTGTTGGGGCCGGCAAGAGATCTGAGCATCAGGATCGGTGCTCGGCAGTGGTTGAGTTTCTCGGGTGAGTTGCTTGGGCAGTTGGTG
The DNA here is from genome assembly GCA_017883315.1 of Blastocatellia bacterium. Taxonomy (GTDB): domain Bacteria; phylum Acidobacteriota; class Blastocatellia; order UBA7656; family UBA7656; genus Onstottus_A. Next base: position 4,515 of record JADGNW010000416.1, read on the forward strand.
CCGCATAGCGGCTACGTCTCGGTGGATCTCAGCGAGGACATGACCGGGCAGCGTAGATGAAGGAACTCCTCCATGGCGAATATTGAATACCGTCGCCTTGACGGTTGTTGGGCGCGGTCAATATCATTGGCCGCGTTCATGCCTTTCGGTGATCCAGCCTCAAGAACGGAAACGAAGAGTAGCGCAGGTCACGGAACTCCGAATCGCGAACTACGATCAGGCCGGCCAGATATTAGGACAGATACGAGGACTTGATGGGACTGACTGAACTCACCGGCGAAGTACTCGACGAGAAGTACCGCATCGAGAAGGAACTCGGTAAAGGCGGGATGGGCGCGGTCTATCTTGCCACTCATCTTGGCACCGATAGGCCCGTCGCCGTCAAAGTCATCACTCCGCAATTCATGATGAACGACGAGTTCGTCGAGCGCTTCAGGCGTGAAGCGAAAGCTGCAGGCCGGTTGCTTCACCCGAATGTCGTCAACGTCACCGACTTCGGATTCGCTCGCGTGGACGGCGAACGAATCGCTTATCTGGTGATGGAATACCTGGACGGCTGCACGCTTGCCGACGTGCTCGCCGAAGAATCTCAGCTTCCAATCGACTGGGTGCTCGACATCATCGACCAAACATGTTCGGCCGTCGACGAAGCTCATCAGCAAGGAATCATTCATCGCGACCTGAAGCCCGATAACATCTGGCTCGAGCCGAATCGGCGCGGCGGCTACACGGTTAAGGTGCTCGACTTCGGTCTCGCCAAACTCGGCGAGATTCCCGTGAACCAAGCCTCTGAAGCCGCGACATCAATGTCTTCAGGGTCTTTAGGGTCTTCAAGCTCGACGAAACTTCCACGCTCCTCCACGACCGTGGCAACCGATCAGCGCAACACGCAGGTCTTAGAAGCTAAGACTCAAGCGCGCTCGTCAGATGCTTCAGAAGCTGCAACCCAGTTACAGCCCGCGCCGATTGCCGAGGCCGCGACTCAGATTCTTGTCGAGCCAGCAGAACTCAACGCGCCAAAGGCGAGCGAAGCGGCAACACAGATTCTTCCCTCTGAATCATCTTCATCACCGGAGGCGGCGACGCGAATGCAACCTGCGCCGGTTTTAGCGGAGGCGCAAACGCAAGTCCTCGACCACACCACGGCTGAGAACGTGGCGAGGCAAACTGTGCCGGCCGACGGCCTCACCCGAGTGGGCTCGATCCTGGGAACACCGCTGTACATGTCGCCCGAGCAATGCCGCGGCGATCAGCTCGACTGGCGCACCGACATATACAGCCTCGGCGTGATCGCGTATCAGATGCTCGCGGGCACGCCGCCATTCACCGGCACTGCGCCCGAGGTGATGAGGCTTCACATCGAAGCGCCGGCGCCGCCGCTGAAAGAAAAACGCCGCAAGATTCCCAAGAGGATGGCGGCACTGGTGATGACAGCGCTTGCCAAGAATCCCGCGGAGCGCCCGGCCACGGCTGCCGGTTTTGCCAGCGCGCTCCGCGCCAACGCGGAGGGCGCGGGCGCTTTGTTGCGGCGAGCCTTTGCGCTCTACGTTGAGCATTTTCCAAAGTTTTTCCGCGCAACGTTCTTGATGTATCTTCCGTTGATCGCGCTCTACGTCGCTCTTCTGATCAGCACCGTGATGAAGTCGGATGTAAGCAGTACGCTGACGACCGACGGCGGCGTGACGATCACTACGACGCCTCCCAGCACGACTGGCGGGGGTGTGAAGATCACTACGACGCCGACCAGCACAATCGAAATCGTGCTTTCGATCCTCACGTTCTTCGTCAACTTTTTTATCAACGCAGTGATCGCCGGAGTGACGATACGGCTGGTGACACAACTCTTTCTAGCGCCGCTCAGGCCGTTGCAACTGCGGACGGCTTACGCGGCGGTTAGAAAGAGATTGAAGTCTCTGCTGACCACGATTGCGATCGCCTCGATCCGATCGTTCCTGGGACTGCTGTTGCTGATTCCGGGAGTGATTATGTTCATCAACTATTCGCTTGCTTCGCCAGTGGTGATGATGGAAGGGCTGAAAGGGCGCGCGGCGTTGAAACGATCCAAACAACTAGTAAAGCGATCGCGGCGCACCGTGATCATGATTTTGCTTTTCCAATGGGCGATCCCTGCTTTCACGGCTGCGCTTGTGGGTGCCGGGCTCAGCGCCGCTCTCAAGCTGTCCAAAGTCGAGCACGCCCCACTGCTGAGCGCGCGGATCACCTCGGTCATCGTCGTTATACTCAACACAGTGATCGTTCCGCTGATCGCTACTCTGACGGCACTGCTCTATTTGAAGACTCGGCAGATCGGCGGCGAGACGCTCAAAGAGGCTATAAGTCAGTTTGAGGAAGAAGACGTGCCGCGAACAAAGTGGCAGATGCGAATGAGAGAGCGATTACAAACGACGACATCGAAGTCTTAACCCGCGCAACGTCATCGCGATGCGTTTTGAGGACGCCTCGCTGATTCCACTCCGCGCGGGTACCGTAGACTGTCCAGTCTGCGGAATGCCGCGCGGGCTGCTTTACTTAACCGCAGACTTGACAGTCTACGGTACATCGAAATGAGCCAGAACCAACCCGCGCTAAATCATTCCGCGCCCGGCGACGAAGCTCCGAAGCTCGCGCGGCGACTTGGGCCGTTCGACGCAACGATGATTGTGATGGGCGGGATCATCGGGTCGGGCATCTTCATGAACCCACACGTCGTCGCGGGAGTCGTTCACACGCCGGGGCTGATTCTCGGAGCGTGGGCAGTCGGTGGATTGATCGCGCTGGCCGGAGCTTTCATCTACGCGGAACTTGCCGCGCTGAGGCCGCAAGTCGGAGGCCAGTACGCATACATTCGCGAGGCGCTTCACCCGGGGCTCGCGTTCATCTATGGCTGGACTCTTCTGCTTGTGGTCCAGAGCGGAGGAATGGCGGCAGTGGCGGTGACCTTCGCTCGTTATTTCATCGAGCT
>JADGNW010000070.1 GCA_017883315.1 Blastocatellia bacterium
ACTTTCGATTCGGCGCGCGGGTCGATCAACAAGCTCTGCTCAGACTGGCCGAGCATGTCGATGAAGCCGGGCGCGACGATGAGCCCGCGTGCGTCGATTTGGCGTTTCGCTCGCGCGGCGCCGATTCGGCCGACTTTGATAATGCGGTCGCCGCGAATCGCGACATCCCCGTAAAACCACGGATTGCCGGTCCCATCGACGATACGGCCGTTCCTTATGATTGTGTCGTAGGCTTCAGTTTGAGCGGTGAGGGGCGGCGTTAGAACTGCGGCAAGGAAGACGAACGCGATTGTGATTGCAACCGTCTTCACTGAGACCTCCCTGGAGCGCAGGCATCCATGCCCCTGCTCGCCTTGCAATGAAAGCCTCCTGGAACCAGCAGGCAAGGATGCCTGCGCTCCCAGGGACTGACCATTAGGGTTTCTTCGCGTCCGGCAGCTTTCGCGGTTCGTAGTAAGGCTTACCGTTTAGCTTCTTCACTTCGTCCCAGAAGCTCGTGCCGTAGTCTTTCTCCGCATCCGACAACGCCCACGCTTGACGCTTGTAGTTCCAATTGTCAGGCGCGAGCCGCTGAGCCTCTTTGAAGTGCGCGATTGCATCCGTGCCTTTGCCGTTCTTGTAAAGATATTCAGCCAGCGCGAACTCAGCATCGGCCATCGCGCGATCCGGGCTTGGCGGCTTCATTCGTTCTTTCAGCTCCGCCTCGCTCATCAAGAACGGGCTGCGATCGCCCTTCGCCGCCCAATCGCGTATTGCATCCAGATAAGGCCCCGCGTCAACACCGTGCATGGCTTTGTATCGGTTATCGACGTACCCAACTTCGTTGGGCCGAACGATGCGCCCCTGTTCGTTTATCCATACGGCGGTTGGCACGTTGACCATGTTGTAGAGCTGAGTCACGATGTGCTTGTCATCGATCAATGCGGTGTATTCGGCTTTAGCTGCGGTGATCCACGGGCCGGCATCTTTCACGCCGCCGGTATCCTGAGCGATGGAGACGATCTCGAAATTCTTGTCCTTCAACTCATGATACAGCGTCTGCCATCCTGGCAGATCAAAGCGGCACCCTCACCAGGAAGCCCACGTGATCAGCAGGACCTTCTTGCCGCGAAAGTCTGACAACGAATGCGTCCGTCCGGCCATATCAGGCAGCGTGAAGTTGGGCGCCTCAAGCGATGCGAGGTAAGTCCCGCGCTCATCCTCGCGCTTGCCGAAATACCAAACGCCGTTCTTCTCGTCGTGCGCGGCAGGCTGCTTAACAAGCCTCGCGAACTCGCTCAGGTTGAACACCTCGACGCCGGCTTGCTTCGAAAGGAACGATGCCTTGCGGCCCTTCGGAATAGGGAAGCAGAGCTCATCGCGGCAAATTCCCTGGGGCTTCACGACGAACCTCGTAGCACGAGTCAGGTCTTTGAGCGTCACCCAGAGGTCCTTCGTGCTAGCGGATGAGATTGTTACTTCAGACGAGACGCCGTCGTAGATCACAACTGCGCGGCCCTGATCGGCAGCGTATGAGGTCAGGGCTGTCATAAGAATTCCAATTGCCACGCAGATGAACTTTCCAAGCATCGAGTGTTCTCCTTTCTATCTGATGGCGACGCTCTTGCCGCCGGCTCAGGTACGACCTTGATGTTCGCGATGATAGCAACAGCAGCGAGAGGCAGCAAGGAAACGACATCTATGGCGGACCAGTGGTCGGTCGAGATTTAAGCGAGGTTAGCGACGCGTATTGTGATCTCAAGTCCAAAGTTCGCGAACATCAAGTACGAACCCCTTAAGTAGCGGCTCGCCCGACACTGTGGCAGGATTATCGAAGCACTCGACCTCAGTCTGCGGCCGATATACGTGGACCTTCTTCTCGAAGGGATCGATTAGCCAGCCGAGTTCAGCTCCGTTCTGAATGTACTCCTCCATTTTGGCTTGCAACGCAGTTAGCGAGTCCGAAGGAGACCGAAGTTCGACAACGAAGTCTGGACACAAGGGCGCGAATCTTTCGCGCTGTCTCTCGGTCAGCGCGTTCAACCGGGAGAGCCTGACCCAGGCGAGATCGGGAGAGCGCTCGGCGCCGTTAGGTAGTATGAATCCGGTTGACGAGTCGAACCCCTTGCCAGTGCCATCCGTTCTAACCCAGGCATGAAACATTCCGGCCAGGTTGAAATTGCGCCCTCCCGTCTCTAATCCGGTGGGTGGCATGATAATAATGTCTCCATCACTTGTGCGCTCGATGCGCCAGTCCTGATTGGCCTGACAGAACTCGAAGAAGTCGTCGTCGCTGAGCTTCCTCAACACCGACCCGAAGTGGAGAATGAAAGGCTTGGTTTCTGCTGATCTAACTGAAACGCTCATACACTATCCACCGTCCTGATTTGATCGCAATGATTGTAGCATTAGGAACAAGGAGCGACGAGGGCTTAACCCAATGCGGTAGATCTCTTCTCACTGCGCAATCGTAAGCCAGCCTCTCGTCATATAGTCGCTCAGCGTCAGCGCTACCATTATCGCCAGCCAAAAGAAGCCTGCTCCCACGAACACCCAGGTCAGGCGAGAACTGTAACGAACGTGCATGAAATAGAGCACGACAAGCGTTGCTTTAATCACAGCGATGGTCATCGCAACCACGGCATTCATCTTGCCGAGATCGAGCTTAGCTACGCTCCACGTCACCACCGTCAATACTGTAAGTGCGATGAATATCGTGTAATAGATCTTCGGTGAAACTATGTGCTCTCGCATACGTGATGTCCTTCGCTCAATGCAGGTGAGCGCCTACCAGATACAAAAGCGGAAATAGAAAAATCCACACGATGTCGACGAAGTGCCAGTAGAGCCCCGATAGCTCGACTGGCGAGTGATACTCCGGCGTGAACCGACCGCGCCTCGCCATAAGAACCAGCGTCGTTAGTATTCCCAGCCCGATGATCATGTGTAAAGCGTGTACGCCGGTCATCGCAAAGTAGATAAAAAAGAACATCTCGATCCTGCCGCTATCGACCGAAGCCGAGCTTTCTCCGTGAACGGGGACTCCTTCCGTGGCGTGTCCTTCCCATTTGAATTCATAGGTGGGAAATCGAACAGGAATGTGGTGCTCTACAAACTTCTCATGATATTCGACGCCCTTGATGACGAGGAACGTCGTGCCCAAAGCCATCGTCAGAAGCAGGAACACAATCAACGGCCGGCGCTTGCCGATCTGCGAACAATAGACCGCAAGGGCCATCGTCAGGCTGCTGCAGATCAACACCAGCGTATTGATGAAACCCATCGTCACGTTGAGGCTGTTGCTGGCAACGGCAAATTCAACCGGGTACTTCGAGCGATAGAGGATGTAAGCCAGGAACAAGCCACCGAAGAACATCACTTCAGTGACCAGGAAAGCCCACATCCCCAGCGTTCCGGCTTCGCGCTGCTGCTCGATGTCATCAAAGTGATGCGCCAGCCCGGCGTGAGTTGTGATATGACTCTCTGCCATCTTTCTCTCTATCCTCTATTCTCCATCCTCGACTCTGCGTTCTCACTGGGATCCCCAAACTCATAAGCCTCCCAAGTGACTACAGGAACCTGCTCAAAGTTCAGTGTTGGCGGCGGTGAGCTCGTTCTCCACTCGAGCCCGGCCGCGCCCCACGGATTCGCCGGTGCGTGTGGCCCGTACCTCATCGACCATATGAGATAGATCACCGGAATCAGATACCCGACTCCAAGAATCGAAGCTCCCGCCGAGGACATCACGTTCAACACTTGAAACTCCGGCGGGTATGCGTAGTACCTGCGCGGCATACCCATATAGCCGAGCAGAAATTGCGGGAAGAACGTCAAATTGAACCCCACGAAAATAACCAGCGCTGCAAATCGCGCCCAGGCTTCCGAGTACAGGCGGCCGGTGATCTTGGGCCACCAGTAATGCAACCCACCAAGGTATCCCATGATCGTTCCGCCGACCATAATGTAATGAAAGTGCGCTACGACGAAGTATGTGTCGTGCACGTGAACGTCAACACCGAGAGCCGCCAGAAACAAGCCGGTCATTCCGCCGATGATGAAAAATCCTATGAAGCCGAAAGCGTAAAGCATCGGCGTGTCGTATGAGATCGATCCCTTGTAGAGCGTCGCCGTCCAGTTGAAGACTTTCACCGCTGACGGTATCGCGACAGCATAGCTCAAGAATGAGAAGACCATCCCAGCGTAGACCGACTGGGTGCTCACGAACATATGGTGACCCCAAACCAGGAACCCGAAGGCTGCAATCGCCAGGCTGGCAAAGGCTACGAACTTGTAACCGAAGATTCTCTTCCTGGACATGTTTGCAATGAGCTCGCTGATCACTCCCATGGCCGGCAGCACCATGATGTACACCGCCGGATGCGAATAGAACCAGAACAGATGCTGGAACAAAACCGGATCGCCTCCGAGCGCCGGATCAAAGATGCCCACGTGCGCCAATCGCTCGAGGGCTAACAGCAAGATGGTAACTGCTATTACCGGAGTTCCCAGGATCATGATCAAGCTGGTCGCGTAGTGCGCCCAAATGAACAGCGGCAAGCGGAACCAGGTCAGCCCCGGCGCCCGCATCGTGTGAATCGTGACGATGAAATTGAGCCCGGTCAAAATCGACGAGAAGCCGACGACGAACACGCCCAGACCGGTCAATATCACGTTGCCGTTTGAATACGTCGAGCTGTACGGCGTGTAGAACGTCCAACCGGTATCCACGCCGCCAAAGAGAATCGCGAGGACAGCGAAAAGCGCACCTACAGTGTAGATATACCAGCTCAGCAAGTTGATTCTCGGAAACGCAAGGTCTCGCGCGCCAATCATCAAGGGCACGAGGAAGTTTCCAAGCACCGCCGGTATCGCTGGAATGAGGAACAGGAAGATCATCACCACGCCGTGCATGGTGAACATCCGGTTGTAGGTCTCAGCCTGAACAAAATCACCCTGCGGCGTCAGCAGCTCGATGCGGATACCGGCCGCGAACAAACCACCGAGAAAAAAGAAGAAAGTCACCGACGCCAGATAAAGCAGCGCGATGCGCTTGTGGTCGGTCGTTAGCAGCCACGACTTCACGCCGTAGGTCGCGTTAAGGTAATGAGTGCGCGGTGGAGTAATTTCAGCTACCGTTTCCATATTAGGTGAACCCTATTGACTGGGCGGCTTCATCGCCGGCGCAGGCGCATTCGGATTTGAAACACCTGCTTCGCCGGGTGCTTTTGCGCCTATCGACTTGATGTAAGCGACAATCTGCAACAACTGTTCTTCGCTGACCTGTCCCTGAAAGGTCGGCATGATCGGCTGGAATCCGGCGACGACTTTGGCTCGAGGACTAAGGATCGACTCGCGAATATAGCTTTCATCGGCGATGACTTTGCCGCCGTTTTGCAATGGGACTTCTTTGCCGAACAACCCTTGAAGCACCGGGCCGCGCCCCTGCCCGTCGCTTCGGTGACAAGTAATACAAGCGAATTGCTGAAACAGCTTCTCGCCCGACGAAGCGAGCGAGCCTTCAGCGGCGCCGCCCGCGAGCCACGCTTGATACTCGGATGCTTCCATTACTTCTACCCATCCGATCATCCTCGAATGACCGGTCCCGCAGTATTCGGCGCAAAAGAGATGATAGCGGCCGGGCTTTGTCGCTTCGAACCAGACCGTGCTGTACTTGCCGGGCACGACGTCCAACTTAATGCGAAACGCGGGAACGTAAAAACTGTGAATCACGTCCTCGGTTGTCATCGTGATCTTCACTTTTCGGCCGAGAGGCACGTGCAGCTCGTTGATCTCGCGCTGTCCATCCAGGTGTTGAAACTTCCACATCCACTGCTTCGCGACAACGTATATATCGAGCGCTTCTGACGGCGCGTGATACATCGTGTAGTAGATATTCGCGCCCCAAACGAATATTCCCATAGCGATCAAGAACGGTATGACCGACCACAGGACTTCCAGCTTCATCGAGCCTTCAACCTGTCCGGGTATTTCGTCTTTATGGCGGCGGCGATACTTGATCGCAAAGTAGATGATCAACAGCGTGATGACCGTGCCGAACAGGATTGTGAGCACACACAGAAACGCGAACAGCGAATCGACTTGACCCGAGTAACTCGAGGCCTGATCTGGCGAAAACGGCATGCTCACCTGCATAAACTAAATGGCTCCTCCTAATTCCGCGTGCTGTTGCGAAGCACGCTTTCGACGCAACAGCCAGAGCGTCGCTACCAATCCGGCGAGCGTCGCGACGCCGGCAAGTCGCAGGATGTTCATCGCTACCGCGCTGTACTTTCCCGCCGAGGGATCGTAGTGGAAGCAGTACAGAAGCAACCGATCAACCGGGTTGCCGATCCTTTTTTCTGAGGCTTCGATCAAGCCCAATCGCAAATCCTTCGGCGCATACTCGATGCCGTAAAAGTAGCGAGCGAGCTTTCCTTCAGGCGTCGCGAGCATGATTCCGGTGGCGTGAACAAATTGATTTGTCGCCGGGTCAAATTTGTAATGAAAGCCGGCTGCTTCCGTGAGCTTGTCGATCGAAGCTTTGTCACCGGTCAGAAAATGCCAGCCGCCGGAGGCGCCTGGGCGCTTGTACCACTGAATGTAAGTCTCCTTCTTGTTGCGCGCGAGTTCGGCTGTTTCGCGTGGATCGAAACTCACGGTGACAACTTCAAACTCTTTTCCGATATCGAACGAGATTACATCGAGTGCACTCGTCAGTCCGTTCAGCACTTGATTGCAGAGCATCGGACACGAGTAGTACACGAGCGTGAGCACGACGGGCCTTTTGCCGAAGTAGTCTCCAAGGCGAACGTCGGCGCCGCTCTCATCTCGAAACGTCAGGTCGAGCGGGAGCTGTTCGCCCAGCCGCTGATCGATGCCGACGTTTTCGAGGATCCGGACTTTGCCCGACGATGGGTCTTCACTGGCGAGCGGCGGCGGTGTTTGAGCCCATCCCTGCCCGAGGACGGGAAGGGAACCGGCAGAAAGCAGTAGGCAGAAGGCAGAAAGCAGTAGGCAGAAAGCAGAACGCCGAAGAAGGTTGACCGCTGCCTTCTGCCTTCTGCCTACTGCCTTCTGTCTTTTGCTTTCTGCCTTCTGCTTCTTGTGCATTGCTATTCTCATTTCCTCGTCGTGAGTCCCTTCTCAAGCAATAGTCTCTTCGCGTCACCGATCGGGATGTGAACCACTCCGCTCTTCTCATCGACCCAGCCGAAGCTGTTCAGTTTCGCGTCCTGTTCGGCTCGAAAGCGCTTCATCTCTTGAAGCGGATGGTCTTCCTTGATGTTTGGAGGGCGCTTGTCCTCTAACTGCTCAGCGCTTGTGGGAGCGAGCTGCAAACGGGGCTCCGGCGGAAGCTTTTGTCGTTCGCTTGCAAGTGGGGAAGGCCGGTCTTCTGCGTTGCCCGCGCGATTCTCAAAGGCATCGAACAGCCCGGTTATTAACAAAGACACAATGACAGCCGCGACGCTCAGCCCGATCATAAACCAGACGACGGGCCCGATCTTCAACGCGCTGGCTTCGTGACCTGCGCCACCGCCGTGAGCTGAGTCGGACGAGCTCTTTGTTTGATCATTCCGCATTTACAACTCCGCTAAACCCTAACCTGACACCTAAGAGCGCGTTCATCTAATGTCCGCTGGGAGCCAACGCCTCTTCGAGAAACGGATCACCAATCGGTAGAAGCGGTCTCGCTTTTAGTTGATGAGCAAAATACGCGAGCCACAATCCGCCAAGACCGATCGGCATAATCACATCCATCCAATGAATTCGAAACGCGCCTTCATGAAACTCAGGTCCGGTCATCCAGATCAGGTCGACGAGCCGCATCACGATCACTGCCGTTGCAACAACCACCAACCTTCGAGCGTTCCTCTTCAAGTCTCGCGACAGCAGCAACACAAACGGCAATGCAAACTGTAGCACGACCAGCGCGAGGCCGACCCACTTCCACGGCGTTTGAAGCCGGCGCACGTACCACGGAATCTCTTCAGGCAAGTTGCCCGCCCAAATGATCAGAAACTGCGAGAAGCTGAAGTATGCCCACAGCATCAGGAACGCTAGCATCAGCTTGCCGAGGTCGTGCAAGTGCCTGGGCTTGATCACCTCGGACAGCGGTTTGTACTGCGACAGCACAACGACAACCGCGATGATGAAGGCCATCGCCGACAGAGCCTGGCCACCCATTATCAGTACCCCGTACATCGTTGAGAACCATTGCGGCTCGAGCGACATCATCCAATCAATTGAGGCAAAGGTTACCGTTAATCCGTAGAGCACCAACCCGGGCCCGCTCAGTGCTTGAAGCCTGGTCGTCAGCGGCCGATGTCCGGTGCGGTCTTGTTCGAGCGACCACTTGTTCAAGAAATAAGCCATCAGGTTCCACACCGCAAAGTAAAAGACCGCGCGCGCGAGAAAGAAGGGAACGTTCAGGTAAGGAGCCTTATGCGCCAGCGCTTGCTTAAGCGCCTCGGGTGCGTCAGCGGCGACGGGTTGCGCCCAGATGTATACGGAGCGCACGCCAAAAGCGACCGGCAAGAACATCAGAGCTAAGAGCGGAAGAGTCCTAGTTGCGGACTCGAGCAAACGCCTGATCACCAGACCCCAAGCTCCACCCGACATGTGCTGAAGCATCAAGATAGCCAGGCACCCAAGAGTAATCCCCAACCAGAAAACATAAGCGACCAGGTACGAACGGAAAAACTGATCGAGGTTGAAGATCGCGCCGAGAACACAGACCGCAGACGCAACGACGCCGACCATCAGCGCACGCCGCTGAAACTGATCCACTTCAGGAGGAGCCTTATCGATGATCTCGATCATTGTTTGTGCTCCCCTTGTTCCGCGGGCTGCGGTCCGCCGTTGAGTTTGTCGCGCTGACTCGCCGGGACATCCGCAAGCGTCGCTCGCTGGCTCAGTTGTAATGCGCGAATGTAAGAGATGATTCGCCATCGATCTTCAGGCGGTATTTGCGAAGCGTAATCCGGCATCGCCCCGAACCCATTCGTCTCGACATCGAAGAAGTATCCGATAGGCGCATTGCGCAACCGCTCGTCGTGAAACGAAGGCGGTCTCCGGAAACCGCGCTTCACGATCATGCCTGAGCCGTCTCCCAGGCGGCCGTGACATACAGAGCAGTAGATATTGAAGCGTTCCTGCCCCCGATCGAGATCCGCTGCGGTGATCGGCATCGGGAACTCGGTGATGAAGCCTGGATATGTTGGCGCCGTATTCTGGCCCGCTTGAGTGTTCGCGCCGCCCTGCTGTAACGCTTGACCGGGAGATGGTTGCGCGGCTGGCGCTTGCGCTTGTCCGGCCGCAGGAGCCTGGTAGTTTCGCAACTTGCCAGTGTAGAACTCGACGTCGTCTTTCAACTGATCGCGAGCGACGGTGCCTTCGACCTGGGGTCGCGCGGATGTGCCATCGTTGATCGTCCCGATTTGATCGATCGGTCTCTGCGGTCTGTACTTCGGCTGATCGTGCATGTCCTGACGACAGCCGGAAAAGGCCAACGCCGCGAGGACGAGGATCGAGGATCGAAGATTGAAGATGGACGATTGCATAGTTTCTTTTCTATGTTACTCAGAACGTGTAATCGGCTGTTTCCTCCCGCAGTCCTAGTTGATAGACATCAAGATCTCGGAAGCTCTCTATCCTTGGCATGCTCAATCCTCCATCGTCTATCCTCTATCCTCAATCCTCCGGCCTTCCTAAAACTCAACGTCACTCACCTCTCTTGCGCCAAGTTCCGTCAAGAATTCGCGCGTCTTCGCTTCTTCAAATTTCGGATCGACGGCTTCGATACACAAGAAGAACTTGTTTCGGCTCGCCTGCTCGAAGCTCGGCACGTTGAACACCGGATGATAAGGTTCGGGCAAGCCGTTCAGCGCAAGCATTCCGAACACCGCCGCGAGCGCCGCCAACAGAATCGTGCACTCGAACGTCACCGGTATGAATGCAGGCCAACTATTCAGCGGCCGGCCTCCGATGTTGAGGGGATAGACGCTGGTCGACACCCAGTAGCACAGCGCAAACCCACCTATGCACCCGACGACCCCTCCAATCAAGACGATCAGCGGAAGCTTCGTATGATGAAACCCGATTGCGTCGGTCAGCTCTTCGATCGGAAACGGCGAGTAAGCATCGATCCTTCGATAGCCCTCGTCGTGCGCCCGCCGCGCCGCCTGCACTAGTGCGGTCGGCTCCTCGAATTCAGCCATTAGTCCGTAGAGTCTTGGTCTCGAATTCATTTCTTCTAACTCAGTCGCCTGCCTCATGCACCTCTGCTTGAGGCAAGATCGTCCTTATCTCGAAGATCGAAATCATCGGCAGGAAACGAATGAACAAGAACAGCAAGCTCAGGAATAATCCGATCGTGCCGAGGAACATTGAGAAATCCCAGAAGGTTGGGCGATACATGGCCCACGACGACGGTAAGAAATCTCGATGCAAGCTGGTAACGATAATAATGAATCGCTCGAGCCACATTCCTATGTTGACGATAATCGAAACGACGAAGAGCAGGAGCACGTTACCGCGCGCCTTCTTCGACCAGAGAATTTGTGGGATCAGGATATTGCACAGGATCAACAACCAATACAGCGGCGCGTAAGGTCCGGTCATCCGATTCCTGATCATGAATTCTTCAAACGTGCTGGCGCTGTACCATGCCGTGAACGTCTCTATCATGTAGCCGTAGCCGACTATCAGTCCGGTCGCCAGCATTATCTTCGACATGTTGCGCAGGTGCCGCATCGTGATGAAGTCCTCGAGCCCGTAGAACTTCCTGAGCGGGATCGCAAGAGTCATCACCATCGCGAAGCCGGAATAAATCGCCCCCGCAACGAAGTAAGGCGGAAACACCGTCGTGTGCCATCCGGGAATGATGCCAACCGCAAAGTCGAAGCTCACCACCGTGTGCACGGATACGACGAGCGGCGTCGCCAGCCCCGCCAGCAACAAGTACGCGGTCTCGTATCTATGCCAGTGTCTCGCCGAGCCTCGCCAGCCCATCGCCAGGATGCCATAGATGATCTTTGCCGTTCTTCGCCTCGCGCGGTCGCGCAACGTTGCAAGATCGGGAATCAATCCTATGAACCAGAAGAGCGCCGAGACGGTCGCATAAGTTGAGACCGCGAACACATCCCAGATCAACGGACTTCGAAACTGCGGCCACACACCCATCGTGTTTGGATAGGGAAACAGCCAGTACGCAAGCCACGGCCGGCCCGTATGAAGAAGCGGAAAAAGTCCTGCGCTCGCGACCGCGAACAACGTCATCGCTTCCGCAAAGCGGTTGATCGACGTGCGCCACTGCTGACGCAATAACAGCAAAATTGCCGAGATCAACGTTCCCGCGTGCCCGATGCCAATCCACCAAACAAAGTTGATGATGTCGAACGCCCAGCCGACCGGAATGTTGTTGCCCCAAATTCCGATTCCCGTCAGCACCAGGTAACCGATCGTGTACAGCAACAGCATCGTCAGCAAGAACGAAATCCCGGCGCCGATGAACCAGCCCGTTCGAGTGCGCTTTGCAAGCGCAATCGCACTGATCTTGTCGGTGACCGACGCGAACGTTTGGTGCCCTCCGATTACCGAAGGAGGCGTTATCGTCGAGTCGCTGACCGGATCTTCGGTGTCGTCCTGCATCCCTACTCGTTCTCCAATTCGGGGTTCGGGTTTCGCACCGCACCCATATAAGTCGTGCGCGGCTTTGTGTTCAATGAGCCGAGCAAGCTGTAGTTCCGATCCTCGGCTTTCAGCTTAGCGACGCGGCTTGATGAATCATTTATGTTGCCGAAAACGATTGCTTCGGTCGGACAAGCTTGCTCGCAAGCAGTGACGATCTCGCCGTCTCGAACCTGCCGATCCTCCTTCTCAGAGTTGATCTTCGCCTCCTGAATTCGCTGCACACAGTAAGTGCACTTCTCCATCACGCCGCGGCTGCGCACGCTCACGTCGGGGTTGCGCATCATCTTAAGACTCGCCGTGTAGAAATCCTGATAGAGTAGAAAATTGAAACGCCGAACTTTGTACGGACAGTTGTTCGAGCAATAGCGCGTCCCGACGCAGCGATTGTAGGTCATATCATTCAGACCTTCAGCGCTGTGAGCCGTTGCCGCTACCGGGCACACTATTTCGCACGGCGCGTTCTCGCATTGCTGGCACGGGACTGGTTGAAAATAAGTCTTAGGGTTTGTCTGTCCGCCTTTGTAGTAGGCATCGACTCGGAGCCAATGCATCTCGCGGCTGCGCGCAACCTGTTCCTTGCCTACTACGGGGATGTTGTTTTCGGCGACGCAGGCGACGATGCAGGCACTGCAGCCGATGCACGAGTTCAAGTCAATCGACATGCCCCACGCGTAGCCGTCGTATTTGAATGCCGGATACAAAGACTCTTTCGGATTCGATTCGTCGTTTTCAGGCGCGAGACTTGAGTGCTTTCGATATTCCTCGAGCGTGCCTGAACGGAGGATATCTCGTTCGCCAACTTCCTCCGCGTCCAGCAAGTGATGGGATTGAGTGGTAGCCAGAGAGTAAGTTCTGCCGGTCTTTGAGACCTCGAGTCCCGAACCGAACCACGGCGAGTCGGATGTGCGAATCGAGTAAGCGTTAAAGCCCGTGTTCGTTCCGACCTTGCCGCCGATTGCTCGACCGTAACCGAGGTGCACGGTGACTACATTGGCGGGATGACCAGGCTGAATGAACACAGGCGCGATTACTTTTCGACCCTCGTAGCGAAGCTCGACTTCGTCAGCAATGATCTCACCGCCGATGCTCCCCATACGATTCGTCGCGATGTCGTTGACCTTCTTCCCGAGACCAAGCGTGGCGGCAGTAGCCGGGCTTACAATCGCCGCATTGTCCCACGTGAGCTTGCTCAGCGGTTTGGGGAGTTCCTGAAGCCAGCCGTTGTTGGCGAAGCGCCCGTCGTGAATTGTGGGGTCCGCGCGAAATACGATTTCAAGAACGGAGTCGTGACTGGGTGGTCGGGCGTTCGGTACGCCATTCGATTGCAGCGTAACGCTCCTCGGCTGAAGCGCAGTGCCTGCAATAAAGCCATCGTGAAGCGACTTCCGCCAAAACTGTTCGAAGCCTGTTGCGCTCTGCGATGGCGCAACGTTCGGCACAGCTTGCGTTGAAACTGTTGCTGCTTGATTGGCTGCTGGGTTCGGATTTGCCACCTCTTTGATTGCAGGTTCTTGTCCCCCGGCGGCAAATCGCTTGCTCCAGTAGTCGCGAACGATTTCATACCCAGGCCGCTCCGGTTCATTCAAGAATGCAGCAAGAACTTCATGAGCAGTCCTGCCGGAATAAAGCGGCGCAATCAACGGCTGAATGATCGAAACA
>JADGNW010000417.1 GCA_017883315.1 Blastocatellia bacterium
AGGGCAAGGTCATTCGGATTGATCCGCACGTAGACAATGGGACGCGTACCGTTGATGCCTCGCTGGAAGGCGAATTACCAAAAGGCGCCGTTGCCGACTTGAGCGTTGACGGAACGATCGAGTTGGAGAGACTCGAGAACATTCTCTACATCGGCCGTCCGGTGCACGGCCAGGAAAACAGCACTGTTGGTCTTTTCAAGATCGATCCCGACGGCGCGGGCGCCGAGCGAGTGCAAGTGAAACTAGGCCGCAGTTCCGTCACAACGATCGAGATACTTGACGGACTCAAGGAAGGCGATCGCGTCATCCTCGCCGATACGTCACAGTTTGATAACTCAGATCGAATTCGTTTGGACTGACGTTCAACTAAACTTTGGAGGAACCAAATCACATGAGCGCAAGCGACCAACCGCTGCTTCGGCTCGACGGTGTGACTAAAGTTTTTCTCACCGACGAGGTCGAGACCCACGCCCTTTCAGGCATTCACATGGAAATAAAGAAGGGTGAATACATCTCCATAGCCGGACCCTCCGGCTGCGGCAAATCGACGCTTCTGTCGATCCTCGGCCTGCTCGATTCACCCACCGACGGAACTTACTCGCTGGCGGGCAAACCGGTATCGGGCCTGCCGCTCTCCGAACGCGCGCGCGTTCGCAACCGCGAGATTGGATTCATCTTTCAAAGTTTTAATCTGATTGGTGACCTCAATGTTTTCGAGAACGTCGAGTTGCCGTTGACCTATCGCGGGATCAAAGCGGCCGAGCGCAAGAAGCGGGTGATGGATGCGCTCGAACGCGTCGGCATGGCTCATCGCTCCAAACATCTCCCAAGCCAGCTCTCGGGCGGTCAACAACAGCGCGTCGCGGTAGCGAGAGCTGTCGCCGGCGATCCGCTGATACTGCTGGCGGACGAGCCTACCGGAAACCTCGACTCGACAAACGGCGAAGCTGTGATGGAACTCCTGCGCGAATTGCACGGGCAAGGCGCAACTGTCTGCATGGTCACACACGACCCTCGCTACGCGCGTCATGCCGATCGACAGGTTCACCTGTTTGACGGCCGCGTCGTGGATGAGGAGCACGAGCCTAAAGCCGAGCACGAGATGCAAGAGAGCGGGTTCGAAAAAGTCTAGCAAGGCCAGTAAGGGCGGCCCGCCGTGGCTGCCCCTTGATCGCGACATTGTCCTTCAGCCGCTGAGGGGCGGCCACGGCGGGCCGCCCCTGCATGATTCTCCGGCTCCGGCTTCCCCAAACAAAGCTCCAGAGTAGCTAGTGTTCGACGCGTGCTAAGATTAGTATTAGCTCGGTTCGTTACCAGTCCGATATGAAAACTCAGGACTCATTCACACCAAGAGTGCTGATCGCTGACGATCAGGCAGACGTATTGGAAGCCCTGCGGCTGCTGCTTAAATCCGAGCGCTACCAAATCGAAACGGCAAAGAGACCAGTCGACGTCATAAAAGCTATCGAGGAACGAGACTTCGATGTGCTGCTGATGGACTTGAACTACACGCGCGATACAACATCAGGCGAAGAAGGCCTGGATCTGCTTGCGCGAATTCAGAAACTCGACAGCACGCTGCCGGTGGTTGTGATGACCGCGTGGGGGAGCGTTGACGTAGCAGTCGAAGCGATGCGACGCGGCGCAAGCGACTTCATTCAAAAGCCGTGGGACAACGCGCGATTGACAACTATCTTGCACACCCAAGCGGAACTCGGACAGGCCCTGAGAAGAGGTCAGCGGCTGGAAGCTGAGAACCGCGTGCTTCGCGACGAGGGAAAACCCAAGCTCATCGCCGAGTCGCCGGCAATGCAACCCGTGCTACAGATCATTGACCGAGTCGGCGGGTCTGAAGCGAACGTCCTCATCACCGGCGAAAACGGCACAGGCAAGGGCGTCGTTGCTCAGACGCTCCACGCAATGTCCGCCCGCGCGTCAAAGCCGATGGTCACAGTCAACGTCGGCGGGCTCTCCGAAGGCGTGTTTGAAAGCGAGATGTTCGGGCACGTCAAAGGTGCGTTCACCGATGCTAAATCGGATCGCGTTGGTCGCTTCGAGATGGCCGAAGGCGGCACGCTGTTTCTCGACGAGATCGCGAACCTTCCAATCAAGGGTCAGCCCAAGCTTCTGCGCGTACTCGAGACCGGTGAGTTCGAGCGCGTAGGTTCCTCGAAGACTCGACGAGCGGATGTCAGAATAGTCTCAGCGACTAACTCCGACTTAGCCGAAGAGGTGTCCGCCGGGCGCTTTCGACAGGACTTGCTCTTCCGGCTCAACACGGTCGAGATTCATCTGCCGCCGCTTCGCGACCGCCGCGAAGACATTCCGCTGCTGGCCGCGCATTTTCTTCGGCAGCACGCAAGGCGCTACCGCAAAAACATGGAAGGCTTTGACCCGGCAGCGATGCAAGCATTGTTGAAACATCCGTGGCCGGGCAACGTCCGCGAGGTGGACCACGTCGTCGAGCGTGCCGTACTAATGGCTCTGGGGGCCACTTTGGAGGCACGCGATCTGGGCCTGCAGTCGGGACGTGAAGTCTCGCGCCGGCTGGAAGACATGAGTTTGGAAGAGGTCGAAGGCTTCCTGATTCAGAGGACGCTGGCGCAGTGTGATGGCAATGTCAGCCGCGCAGCAGAGAAGCTCGGCCTCAGCCGCAGCGCTCTCTACAGGCGGCTTCAGCGTTTCGGGCTATGAAGAGTAGTTCACGCGACAGCGCGAGGTCCGCGTTCAAACTCCCGCGTGCGTACTTCACTGCGAAACACGACCGCAGAATACTGTTGATGGCGCTTGCGTCGGGATTCCCGGCGGTGCTCATTGCTCTCATCCTGTTGTGGAACGGAGACCAGCCGGCGAGAGTTCAGTGGACGCTCACGGTCCTGATAGTCGGTTTCTGGTTAGGCTTCTCTCACGCGGTGCGAGAGCGCGTAGTGTTTCCGCTTCAGACTCTTTCGAACTTGCTCGCTGCGTTGCGCGAAGGCGACTTCTCGATTCGAGCCAGAGGCGCAGCTCGCGACGATCCATTGGGTGAAGCAATGCTCGAGGTGAATTTCCTCGGGCAGATTCTGCGCGAGCAACGACTCGGCGCGCTGGAGGCGACGACGTTGCTGCGAACGGTGATGGCTGAGATCGAAGTTGCGATCTTTGCGTTTGACGGCGAGCAGAAACTCAAGCTGGTGAATCGCGCGGGCGAGCGCCTGCTCGCTCAACCCGCCGAGCGCCTGACCGGCAGGAGCGCGACTGATCTCGGCCTGGTCGATTGCCTCAGCGGCGAAACCACTCGCACACTTCAGATGTCGTTTCCCCGGGGCGCGGGACGCTGGGAGGTCCACCGCAGCACCTTTCGCGAGCATGGCGCGCCCCACCAGTTACTCGTGCTTTCCGATTTGAGCCGCGTGCTTCGAGAAGAAGAACGTCAAGCCTGGCAGCGCCTTGTTCGAGTACTCGGTCACGAGCTCAATAACTCGCTTGCGCCGATCAAGTCCATCGCCGGAAGCCTCGAGAGCCTGGTCGTTCGCGAGCCCCAGCCCCCGGACTGGAAGGAAGACATGAGCCGCGGTTTGGGAGTCATAGCGGCAAGAGCCGCTTCGCTCAACCGATTCATGGAAGCCTACTCGAGGCTTGCGCGACTTCCATTACCGCGATTACAACCGGTCAGCGTCAGCGCGCTGGTCAGTCGCGTCGTGAGTCTCGAGACTAGAATGAACGTCGATGTGTCGAGCGGTCCAGAGATCACAATTCGCGCGGACGGCGATCAGCTCGAGCAATTGCTGATCAACCTCGTGCGCAATGCCGTGGACGCGTCGTTGGAAACTGGTGGCGGCGTGAAGGTTGGATGGCGGCGAATCACAGGACAGGTTGAAGTGTGGATCGAAGACGAAGGTCCGGGGCTCTCGAATACGAACAACCTCTTCGTTCCGTTCTTCACAACCAAGCCTGCGGGATCAGGGATAGGGCTCGTCTTGAGCCGCCAGATCGCTGAAGCACACGGCGGCACATTGACGCTCGAGAACCGGCAAAGCGCGCGCGGGTGCGAAGCGCGACTGCGGCTTCCGATTTAGATCAGAAGTCAGAGGTTAGAAGTCAGAGGTCAGAGATCAGAGGTCTGGCTCACTAACTCCGGTCTCCAACCGCTGATCTTTGAGGTTCTGATCTCTGAGGTTATGACCTTTGATCTCTGATCTCCGACCTCTGACTTCTGACTTCTGACTTCTGACTTCTGACTATGAGAGTATTCGCAATTGGCGACCTTCACCTCGCGGGCGGGACCGGCAAGACCATGGAGCGCTTCGGCGAGCAGTGGCGCGATCACGATCGAAAGATTTTCGACGCGTGGGAGCGAACTGTGAGCGACCAG